>DATMLR010000161.1:0-5145 GCA_035570015.1 Puia sp. | reverse complement strand
TACAACATCGACGGCAAGGATGTGATCGTACTGGCAGAAGGCCGCCTGGTCAATCTGGGCTGCGCTACCGGCCACCCGTCCTTCGTGATGAGCAACTCGTTCTCCAATCAGACGCTGGCTCAGATCGAACTGTGGACCAATTCCAACAAATACGAGAATAAGGTCTATGTGCTGCCCAAGCATCTCGACGAGAAGGTAGCCCGGCTGCACCTTGCCAAGATCGGCGTAGAATTGGACGAGTTGACGGATGCCCAGGCCAATTATCTGGGTATTCCCAAGATCGGCCCCTTCAAGCCCGAACACTATCGTTACTAATTGCGTCGCGAATCGGAAGTTCAGGTTGTCGATTCACGATATCTACATGAAAGGTTGTCTCATTATTAGTGAGGCGACCTTTTTTATTATGGAGCGCCGTCGCGAGGCTGTCGCGGGGCTGTCGAGAGGCTGTCGAGAGGCCGCCACTCGTTTTCGATGAATGGATGAGTTCGCAAAATGCGAATTTTTGGTCAAAAGATCGTAGTCTTCCATCGCTTTCCGCCCAAAGCGCGAGACAACAGAAATTTACAACTCATTGATTACGTATTAGTCTTGTAAAGGCAACCTCTTTCCGTCATTGGAAAGACATAGCGGGCGGCGACTCAAAGTTCGCATTTTGCGAACTTTTATTTCCAAAGCAGGCGCAGTCCGTAAGGGATTTCATGGCTGCAACAACTCCGGATTGATAACCGCCGCCCTTCGCACTGCCTGCGGCCCCGCTGTCAGCGCCGTGATCAGGTTGTCGGCCGCCATACTGGCTAAACCATGCTGGGTCTCGGCCGTACCTCCGGCGATATGCGGGGTCAGCACCGCGTTAGGCAGCCCCAACAACCCCGGATAGATGGTCGGCTCGTGTTCGAATACGTCGAGCCCGGCCCCCGCCAGCTCCTTTCGCTGTAGCGCACCGGCCAGCGCTGCCTCGTCAATCAGGCCGCCGCGCGCGATATTAAATAACATGGCCGTTGGTTTCATCAGGCGAAGCTCCGCCGCGCCGATCAGATGATAATTTTGGGGGGTGAAGGGCATCGCCAGCACCACAAAATCCGCCTCCCGCAGCAGCTCCTCCTTGCTGCGATAAGTCGCCCGGCACGCGGCTTCGATCTCCGGCGACAGCTGCCGCCGATTGTTATAGATCACCCGCATCCGAAACCCGATTGCCCGCCGCGCAACAGCCTGACCGATACCGCCCATTCCCAGAATACCAAGCGTCTTGCCGCAGAGATTGACGCCGAAGAACCGGATCGGAAAGGATTCCTTCCATTCTCCCTGTGCGATCGACCAGGAGGCTTCCACCAGCCGCCGGGCCGTTGCGATCATCAGCCCCCAGGTGAAATCTGCCACCGCTTCATCGGCCGGCCCCGGTGAATTGGTGCCGAGCACCCCTGCCCGGGTGAGGGCCGCCACATCGATATTGTTGTAGCCGGCCGCCGTGACGCAGACGGCCCTGAGGTGCGACAAGCCTTTCAATACAGTATCGTCGAGCTTGTCCCCACCGGAAACCAGCGCCCCATCCATATCGCGGAGCGCAGCATTCAGCTGTTCAGCCGTGTAACGGCGACCTTCATTGTACGTGACATCGAAATGGTCCCGCAGGCGCTCCACCACATCCGGAAAGGTGGGCCGGGTGATCAAAATCCGTTGTTTCATGCTCAAAAATAGCAACTCATTAACATATGGCCCAAACCGGACTGCGGCCTATTCACAATTCATTAGTAAACCGGCTATCCCTTTCCGGGTCTACTATATAAAGGAAACAATAACACAATAAATCTACGATTATGAAACTACTAATTACGATCCTGATGTTGATCACCGTTGTTTCAGCGGGCCTGGCCAGTCTGTATTTTTTCCGTGATTTCAAGTATAACCTGTCCAGCCTGTTGGATGTCGCCGCTTACGCTTCTATCGTGACCGGGATCTATATGATCACGGTGAAGAGAAGGAAAATCCTGGCACACTAAACCATCACATTAAAATATTATTGGTTCAGGATGACGGATCGGGTCCGGTTAGCCGAAAGGCATCCGGACCCTTTGTTTTGTAGCGCCAATTACGTACTTTGCGGCCCCCGGCCTGTCGCGCAAAAAACCTGGATTATGAACAGATCCGTTTCCCGGTGGTTTAGGGACATTTCGATTGCCAAGAAACTGTACTTTACCGTCGGCATTATGGCCTTGCTTATTGCGATCGAATTAGGCGTGCTGATCTTCTCCATTAATACCCTTTCCAGCGTTCGCGCCTACGTCGGCGGCGAAGGGCTCTGGTCAAAAGCGCAAAAGGACGGTCTGTACCAGCTCCTCAAATATGCCCGCACCCATAACGAAGCGGATTATCAGAAGTTCAACGGCTTCATGAAGGTGAACCTGGGCGATCATAAAGCCCGGATAGAGCTCGCAAAAGGCAGCGGAAAAGCCGATCTTGATATCGTCCGCGAAGGTTTCATCGAAGGCCGGAATGACCCCGGTGACGTAGACGGCATGATCAAGCTGTTCCTCCGGTTCCACAGCAATAAATATATTTCCCGCGCCATCACCGCCTGGACAAATGCGGATGAGTTCATCGCGGGATTCATGTCGCTCGGCGAACGGCTCCATGCGGAGATCCACGCCCAACCCTACTCCCAGCAGCGTGTTGATTCGATCCTGAACCAGATCGACCCGCTCAATGACCGGCTGACGCCGTACGAAGATGATTTCTCTTTCGCACTCGGCGATGGGTCTCGCTGGCTTGAGCACGTCATTCTCCGGCTGCTCTTCGTCGTGGCGCTAACCGTGGAATGTACCGGCCTGCTGCTGGCCATCACCGTGAGCCGGGGTATCCAGCGGGGGCTGAAAGAACTTCTCCTGTCCTCTCAGGCCGTCGCCCGGGGTGATTTCCATCGGAAAGCGGTCTCCTTTTCGCGGGATGAGATCGGCACCCTGGCCAACCATTTCAATTCGATGGCGGAGGAACTGGAGCGGCTGGAGCAGGAGAACCGTGAAGCCAATAATTCCCTGGAACGAAAGGTCAGACAGCGGACGGCGGAGCTCGAGAGCAAGAACAAGGAACTGGAGCAATTCGCCTATGTCGCCAGTCATGATCTGCAGGAACCGCTGCGAACCATCTCGGGGTTTGTTGAACTGCTGCAAAAGGAATACGGGGACCGCCTTGGCGGTAACGGTGGCAAATATCTGGAATATGTGTCACAAGGCTCCGACCGCATGAAGATCCTCATCAAGGACCTTCTCGATTATTCCCGGATCGGCCGCGAAAAAGAAGCCATGTCGGTCGACAGCCGGCAGACGCTGGCCGAAGTGCTGGCCGACCTGGATAAGAGCATCCAGGAAAGCGGCGCCCACATCCGCTCAGCTAACCTGCCGGTATTGCGGGCATATCCGACCGAGCTCAAGCTGCTGCTTCAAAACCTGATCACAAACGCCATTAAGTTCAGACATCCTGATCGCGCACCGGAAATCTATGTTGAGGCAATGCCTGAACCCGGTTGGTGGAAATTCATGGTTAGTGACAACGGCATTGGCATCGAATCCCAATTCCTCGATCGCATCTTCATTATCTTCCAGCGGCTCCACAGCCGGAATAAATATGATGGGTCCGGGATCGGTCTCGCACACGGCAAAAAGATCGCCGAGCTGCATGGCGGACGGCTCTGGGCCGAATCGCAGCCCGGCGGAGGGAGCCAGTTCTTTTTCACCATCAGCAAGGACCTATAGAATCCCTATTTTTGCACCATGGATTTCATCGATTACTATAAAATATTGGGCGTGAGCAAGACCGCCACCCAGGACGAGATCCGGACGGCTTACCGGAAACTGGCACGGAAACACCACCCCGACCTGAACCCCAACGATAAGGAAGCCAACAGGAAGTTTCAGCAGATCAACGAAGCAAATGAGGTGCTCAGCGATCCCGAAAAGCGAAAGAAGTATGACCAATACGGAAAAGACTGGCAGCATGCCGAAGCGTTCGAGAAAGCCCAGCAATCGACAGGTACAGGACGCCGAAGCCCTGGCGGTTCAGGTGCCGGCAGCAGCGGGTTCAGCGGTTTCGCTGGCGGCGACGCGGACGCCGGCGAAGAATTCGGCGGCGGCGAATTCTCGGATTTCTTTGAATCCCTCTTCGGCCGCTCGGCCCGTGGAGGCGGCAAAGCGGCATTCCGCGGCCAGGACTATCAGGCAGAATTGCATTTGGGTCTCCCTGATGCCGCTGTCACACACCAGCAGGTATTGACTATAAACGAAAAAAATATCCGGATCACGATCCCTGCCGGGGTCGAGAACGGCCAGGTCATCAAGCTAAAAGGACATGGGGGTCCCGGTACCAATGGCGGGCCCGACGGAGACCTGTATATCACCTTCATTATCGCGGACGACCCCCGCTGGACAAGGGACGGCAACGACCTGTACGCCAAAGCAAGCCCCGATCTGTACACGATGATGTTGGGCGGCGAGATCATGGTCGATACGCTCAACGGGAAAGTAAAATTAAAGATCAAACCCGAGACGCCCAATGGTACGTCACTCCGGCTGAAGGGAAAGGGATTCCCCGTCTACAAGAAAGAAGGACAGCACGGCGATCTATTTGTTACGTTGGAGCTCCGGCTGCCTTCCAATCTTAGTGAAAAGGAAAAGGAATTGTTCCGTGAATTGCAAAAATTAAGTGAAAAATAAAATTTAACTATCTAAAGGGATGGATATGTATTCAGCGGACTTCATTGCAGCAGGCGAGTTTTGCGCCTACCATCATGTGGAGCTCTCTTTTATCAAAGGGCTGCACGATTCAGGCCTGATCGGCATGACTATACGCGACGGCGCGATACTGCTGCCGGCAGAAGAATTACCCGCACTGGAGAAATTCGTGCGCTGGCACTATGAGCTGGCAATCAACTTCGAAGGGGTTGAAGCGCTTGCCTATTTGCTGCAGCGCATGGATGGCCTGCAGGAGGAGAACCGGGTGCTGCGCAACCGGCTGCGCAGCTTTGACGCGCGGACCGGCGGCACGGCGGAGCCCGCCGAAGAGATATAGGCAGGCCTGGCACGATTTTCTATGTATAACTCTAAACTGGGGTTATGCAAAACAAACAAGAGACTATAGAGGTGTTGAATGATCTGA
>DATMLR010000160.1:0-5116 GCA_035570015.1 Puia sp. | reverse complement strand
GGGCACAGCGGATGTTCGATGTGATCCTTCCGCGATTCGGCGTGACGACCACCTATGTAGACGGGACAAAGATCGAGAACTTTGAGCGGGCTATTCTGCCGGCCACCAGCGTGATCTACCTCGAGTCCCCGAATTCCTGGGATTACCAGCTGCAGGACCTGAGCGCGATAGCCGAGCTGGCCCGGGCGGAGGGGATCGTAACGATTATTGATAACAGCTATTGTACCCCGCTATACCAGCGGCCGATCGAACTGGGCATCGATATCAGCATGCAGACCGCTACCAAATATATAGGAGGCCACAGCGACACGGTGGGTGGAGTACTGACCGGTAGCCGGGAACGAATGAAGCACATTTTCGACAGCGAATATTTGAATATTGGCAGTGGTATCCAACCTTTCAACGCATGGCTGCTGATCCGGGGCCTCCGGACGTTGGCTGTCCGTCTGGAGCGTATTTCCCGGACGACGCGGGAAGTGGTGGATTTTCTGAAATCTCATGTCCGGGTGGAAGCTGTATTGTTCCCGCTGGATGAGACGTTCCCCCAGTATGCCCTCGCCCGGCGGCAAATGCAGGGCGCGTGCGGATTGCTGAGCTTTTATGTGCGCGCGCAAAGCCGGGCGGAGATTGTCGCCTTTTGCGAGCATCTCCGGCATATCTTTATGGCGGTTAGCTGGGGTGGTCATGAATCGCTGATCCTGCCCAAATGCGCCCCGCTGACGGCGGAGGAATTTGACGCGAATAACCCCGACCACCGGATGTTGCGGCTTTATACCGGCCTGGAGGACGCCGCTTATATAATAAGCGACCTGGGGCAGGCATTCGATGCGGCATGGTAAAAAATTATTATAAATTTGCCCCATGACTAAAAGGAAACTGCTGCTTTTTCTAGCCATACCTGTATTTTTCACCTATACCGTAGCCGCGCAGGATAAATGGGATCTGAAAAGATGTGTTGAATATGCCGTCGCCAATAATATTTCGGTCAAGCAAGCCGACGTCCAGGCCAGGCTGGCAAAACTGACGCTGGACCAAAGCCGGCTTTCTCAAATCCCCACCCTGACCGCCGGCGTTTCAGCCGGCATTAATTCCGGCCGTTTCCAGAATCCGACCACCTATGTGCTGGAGACCCAGACGACCTTTCAAAGCGGCCTGTCCGTCCAAAGCAACGTAACGCTTTTCAACGGCTTTTATCTCCAGCGGACGATCGACGCGAACCGCTATAACTGGCAAGCCCTGCTGGCCAATACCGATCTGCTGAAGAACAATATTACCCTCAATGTTGCCAATGCCTATCTGACGGTCCTCCTGGCCAACCAAACGGCGGAGGCAGCCCTGCTCCAGCTACACCTTTCCCAGAACCAGCTCGAGCTTACCCATAAACAAGTGGTGGCAGGGACGCTCCCTGAGCTGAATGCCGCCGAGCTCGAATCGCAGGTTGCCCAGGACAGCTCGACGTATATCACCGACAAGGGCGCTGTCGCACAGGACGTCCTTCAGCTAAAAGCTTATATGGCCCTGGATGCGTCTACCCCTTTCGAGGTGGATACCCCGCCCGTAGATCAGATCCCAATCGAGCAGTTGGCGAACCTGCAGCCCGACGCGGTCTATGCCCTGGCATTGACGAACCAGCCCCAGCAAAAGATGGATGCGCTGCAGATCCAGTCTTATCAGGAGTTGGTGCGGGCTACGAAGGGGGCCATGTATCCCGTCGTCAGCCTGTACGGCGCTCTAAGCTCCTACTATTTGAACACACCCGGCGAAGCGGCAGTAATATACGGCACTTCTGTCGATACAGTCGGCAAGGTGGTCGGCAGCGGTACACCCGTAACCAACCCCGTACCGTTGTACAAGATTGTCGAAACCAAAGCGCCGGGTTATTTCACCCAGTTGAATAATTACTTCGCGCAGCAGGTCGGGATCAACGTGAGCATCCCCATCCTGAACGGTGGTATCCTGCGGACGAATTACGCCAGATCCAAACTCAACCTCCGTAACCAGGAGCTGCAGCGCGAGGGCGACAACCTGACGCTAAAGAACAATATCTACCAGGCCTACCAACTGGCTGTCTCCGCACTGGAAAAATTCGAGGCGCAGAAGGTCACCCTGGCCCAGACCCAGAAAAGCTTTGATTATGCACAGAAGCGATACAATGTCGGCATGAGCAATACCATTGACCTGCTGACCAACCAGAATAATTATTTCAACGCCAAGGTCAATCTCCTGTACGACCAGTACGATTATGTCTTCAAGATGAAAGTGCTGGAATATTATAAGGGAATGGGTATAAGGCTATAAAAAATAGAATAACCTGCAACACACATGAACAAGCTATTTCTCTGGATCATCATAGTCGTAGTCGTGATCATCGTCGCATTGATAGTCGGCAAGCAGGCCGGCTGGATCGGTAAAGCAGATGGCACCAAAGTCACCGCCGAAAAGGTCATCCGGCGCAATATAACGGAGATCGTTACGGCCAGTGGGAAGATCTACCCCGAGAAAGAGGTGAAGATCAGTCCGGATATCTCCGGTGAGGTCGTGGAATTGGGTGTCACCCAGGAGGGGGATAGCGTGCACAAGGGGCAGGAGCTGGCGAAGATCTACGCCGACATCTATACGACCCAGCGGGATCAGGCGGCGGCGCAGATGGACCAGCAGCAGGCGATGGTCTCCAATATCAGGGAGACCTTACCGGGGCTGAAAGCCACGATGGAAACCGACAGACGGGCGCTTGACCGCGAAAAGCAGCTGCTCGATCAGAAAGTCGTCTCGCAATCTGAATATGAAACAGCTCAGGCCACCTACCTGACGGCGCAAGCCAATTATCAGGCGGCGCTCCAGAACGTGCAGGGCAATATCGCCGGGGTGGCGAGCGCCAAAGCCAACCTGAACATTGCCGCCAAAAACCTCAGCCGTACGACCGTCGTCTCGCCGATCGACGGGGTGGTATCGCTCCTCAGCATCAAGAAAGGGGAACGCGTGGTCGGCAACTCCATGATGGCCGGTACCGAGATGATGCGGGTCGCCGATATGAGCAAGATAGAGGCGATCGTCGACGTCGGCGAGAACGATATTCCCAAGGTACAGCTTGGCGACACGGCCCTGATCACAGTAGACGCCTATAATAACCGAAAATTTCGTGGGATCGTAACGCAGATCGCCAGCAGTGTGACGACCACAAGCGGTTCTACGACGACGGTATCCACCAATGACGTCACCAATTACAAAGTGCATATCCGGCTTTCGCCGGATTCGTATAAGGATCTCATCGACCCCAAACATTCCCGGCATTTCCCTTTCCGGCCGGGGATGAGCGCCAGTGCCGATATCCAGACCCGCACCCATGTCAATGTGCTGTCCATCCCGATCAATGCCGTCGCCACCCGGGAGAAGGGTACCGATAACGCGGTCGTCGGCAGCACCGAATCGACGGACAATTCCAACAACGGCGATAACGGCAATAACAACGGCAATAGCGATGACAACAAGGGCGACACCCATTCAGCCGGCGGTGACCTCGATGAAGTAGCCTTTATCGTCATGCCGGGGGATTCGGTCAAGAAGGTCAAGGTGCAGACAGATATTCAGGATATCAACTACATCGAGATAAAGGATGGGCTGAAAGAGGGCGATCAGGTCGTCACCGGCCCCTACAGCGTGGTCAGCAAGACCATGAAAAGTGGGGTGCGGATAAAGGTTGTTCCTAAAGACAAACTGTTCGAAGGGAATAAGAATTGATATCGTATCTCTAAAAATCGAGCGAGCATGCGTTTCGGCGTCATAGGCAGCGGCAGCTGGGCTACGGCACTAGCCAAGATCCTCACCGATAACCGGAATCCAATCCAGTGGTGGATCAGGAATGAGGCGATCATCCGGCATCTCAAAGCTCGCCATCATAATCCCCAATATCTTTCTTCCGTTTATTTCGACACCGGCCTGCTTACCCTGAGCGGGAACGTGTCGGAAGTGATTGCGGCTTCCGACTGCCTCGTCATGGCCGTTCCCTCCGCCTATATAGCGGCCGCGCTGGAAGGAGTGGATCGGAAGGCTTTTCAAGGTAGAAGGGTCATATCTGCAATCAAGGGTATCCTCCCGGATCACAACCTCCTGCTGAATGAATGGCTCGAGACGGAATTCGATGGCTCCCCGGATGATTACTTCACCGTTATGGGCCCCTGCCATGCGGAAGAGGTAGCGGCGGAGAAGCTGTCGTACCTGACCTTCTCCGGCCGGAATGAAGAGGCGACCCGGGAGATAGCTACTTGTTTTACAACGGAATATCTCAATACCGTGATCAATCGGGATGTCTATGGGGTACAGTTCGCGGCCATTTTGAAGAATATCTATGCGCTCGGGGCGGGGATTGCGCATGGACTGGAATACGGGGATAATTTCCTCAGTGTGCTGATCGCCAATTGCGCCGATGAAATGGCTGGATTTCTCCGGAAATTAGGTATCCACAATATCGAAGTCGGCGTTCACACTCCCAGGGAGGGACTGTCGAACCGGAAGAGCGCCAACTATGCCGCTTCGGTTTACCTGGGGGACCTCCTGGTGACCTGCTATTCGCCATATAGCCGCAACCGGACCTTCGGCAATATGATCGGAAAAGGATATTCGGTCAAGTCAGCCCAGCTGGAATTGAACATGGTTGCGGAAGGGTATAATGCCAGCAAATGTATCTATTTGAAAAACAGGGAGATAAGAGCGGAGATGCCGATTGCCGAAATCATTTACCGGATTCTCTGGGAAAATGTTAATGCGGGGGTAGGAATGAAACAAATTGAGGCGTATCTTGTCTAATATACAGAGGAGCCTATAAAAGGGCGACTCCCAAATATATGCCACTCTCCTTCCAAGGATTCGGACCAATGACCATCATCGCGATGGTGCTCATCCTCTCGGTAGCGCAGGGGATCAATTACCTCCGCGCGAGGCACCGGCATCACTAAGAGCGGGTAAGAGCGGGGTCGCCCGCCTCAGCAAAAAGATCCGCCGCGATCCCATCCGCCAGCAATTTTCCTTCCCGCGTAAGCACGATGCTTTCCGCCAGCCTCACTGTACCCCGCAGGACATGCGCTTGCGCCCGTTCCAGCAAGGCTTCCGCGGCCGCTGA
>DATMLR010000159.1:0-3183 GCA_035570015.1 Puia sp. | reverse complement strand
CAATGGCCGTGACGGGACGCTTGATAAAGGTATTCGCGATCAAACTTTCTGTCCTCCCTCTTTTTTATTTAGCTCCTTCGATTTCTGCAGCTCGTATTCCAGTTCCGCATCGATATCCTGCGCCTCCACTTTCTTTGCCTTTTCCATCAGGTCATTATGGTGAGCCTGCAGCCACGCGAGCTTCTCCTTGCCATACGACCAGCGGGTGATGCACACGTATAACACCGGAACGATAAAGATAGCGATGGTAGTGGCCGCGGTCATCCCGCCAAGCACCGTGAACCCGATCGTCCTGCGCGCGACAGCTCCCGCACCGGAAGCCAGAACCAAAGGTAAAACCCCCAAAATGAATGCCAGGGATGTCATCACGATCGGTCGCAACCTCAGCTTTACGGCTTCCAGCGTAGATTGGATCAGCTCTTCCCCACGGTCGACCCGCACTTTGGCGAACTCAACGATCAGGATCGCATTCTTCGCCGCCAGCCCGATCAGCGTGATCAGCCCGATCTGGGCATAGACATTATCGGTCAGACTTGGCACCAGGAAGAGTGTAAAGATCGCCCCGAAGGCGCCGATGGGCACGGCCAGCAATACCGAGAACGGTACCGACCAGCTTTCATACAACGCGGCCAGGAAGAGAAACACAAACGTGATCGAGAACATGAAAATATAGATCGTGGTGGACCCTGCCCGGATCTCCTCGTAGCTGAGACCGGAGAATTCATAATTGTAGCCCTCCGGCAGGATGCGGCTGGCGATGGCGATCAGCGAATCGGTCGCCTGGTTGCTGCTGAAGCCCGCAGCCGGCGCCCCGTCGATCTCGGCCGAGCGGAAGATATTGAAATGCTGGATCAGCGGGGCCGTTTCGGTCGGCGAATAGTTGACCAGTGTACTCAGCGGGACCATCGTACTGTCCGAGTTACGGACATAATATTTATCCATATCGGTGATCATTCCGCGGTAAGCGGTATCGGCCTGGACGACGACATGGAAGGTCCGGTTGTATTCGGTAAAGTCATTGATGTAAAGGCTCCCCATAAAGGCCTGGATCGTCGTAAAAACATCCCCGACGTTGACGCCCAGCTTCTCGCATTTCTGACGGTCCACCTTCAGGTCGAAGCTCGGCGTATTGGCAGCATAGAAGCTAAACGCACCACTGATGGCCGGGCACCGGTTGGCTTCCGCGAGGAACCGGTTGATCACGGTCTGGAAGGCGTGCAAGTCATCATTGGTGGACCGCTGCTCGATCTGCATCGAGAACCCCACCGTCTCACCCACGCCCGGAATAGGGGAGGGCTGGATCACTTCTACGTTAGCGTTCTTAATGCCGGCGTCCAGAATGCGTTGATTCATGACGTTGATAATTCCGGGCACCCGCTGGCTGTCCACATTGCGATCATCCCATGGCTGGAGCTGGACATAGATCGTCCCTGCATTGGAATTGGTGGCATTGTTCACGACATTAAGACCGGACAACGCCGCGTAGTGTGCTACCCCGGGCGTATTGATCACCACTTTCATCAACCGGTTCATTACATCCACAGACTGCGCCGTGGCAGAAGCGGGCGGTAGTTGAAAAGTAACATACAGGTTGCCATCGTCCTCCGAAGGAATAAATCCGGTCGGCTTTTTCTCAAAAAGATACCAGGCGGCTCCGCACACCAGCAGCAACACAATGATAACCAGCCGGAACCCTTTTATACTCCTGTCCACTCCGTTCTTATATCGTTCTGTCACCCGGTCGAACCAGCCGTTGAAACGATCGAACATCCTGGTCATCCGTTTCTTCTTCTTGGTTTTATCAGTCGGCTTCAGCAGCATCGTACAAAGGGCCGGGGTCAGCGAAAGCGCAATAAAGGCGGACAGAACCA
The DNA here is from genome assembly GCA_035570015.1 of Puia sp. Classification (GTDB taxonomy): domain Bacteria; phylum Bacteroidota; class Bacteroidia; order Chitinophagales; family Chitinophagaceae; genus Puia. The sequence goes on along the minus strand of DATMLR010000159.1, from coordinate 1,312 downwards.
CCGAAATGGCGATGGTGATGGCGAATTGCTGGTACAGGCGGCCGACTATGCCGGGGATAAAACCGACGGGGACAAAAACGGCCGCGAGGATCAGCGCGATCGCGACGACCGGTGCGGAAATATCTTTCATGGCCAGATAGGTGGCCTCCTTCGCCGAGAGCCCCTCTGAATCCATATAGTGCTGCACCGCTTCCACGACAATGATCGCGTCATCTACCACGATCCCGATGGCGAGCACAAAGCCAAACATCGTAAGCGTATTGATCGTAAATCCCAGCGGGAAAAAGAAGATAAAGGTCCCCATGATCGAAACGGGGATAGCGAGGATGGGGATGAGTGTAGAGCGGAAACTCTGCAAAAAGACAAAGACCACGATCGCCACCAGCCCCAGTGTCATAAACAAAGTCCGGACGACATCCGACATCGACACTTTCACGACAGTGACCGCTTCAAAAGGTACCGAGTATTCCACGTCCGCCGGGAACGACTGCCGCAGCAACGCCAGTTCCTTGTAAATCCCGTTTGCCGTCTCCAGCGCGTTACTGCCGGGCGCCTGGTAGACCCGCAGGAATGAGGCCCGGTGGCCGTCGACAAAGGAATTGCTCGAGAAGGTGAATTTACCCAGTTCCACCCGGGCGACATCCTTCAGATAAACCAGTTCCCCTGTTGCCGGGTTATTTTTGACGATGATGTTTTCGAATTCAGATACTTTGCTCAACCGTCCGTTCACCAGGATGCCGATCTCGAACGCCTGGGATTTCTGCTGCGGCGGAACGCCCGCGGAACCTGCGGCCACCTGGACGTTTTGGGCGTTCAACGCGTTAATAATATCCCCCGGCATCAGCTTATACGACGCCATCCGCTGCGGATTCATCCAGACCCGCATGCTGAAGTCATCGGTAAATCGCGCGATACTCCCTACACCCGGAACCCGCAACAAGGCATCCTGGATGAAAATATTGGTATAATTATCCAGGAAGGTAATGTCATGCGTCCCCTTCGGCGCGAATACCGCGATCATCATCAACTGACTGGGGTTTATCGCACGTACCGTAACGCCGAGACGGGCAGCCACCGCAGGAAGAAGGGGATTGGCGATACTTACCCGATTTTGAACGTCCAGCGTGGCGATATCAATATTCGTCCCAATGTTGAACGTGACATTCATCGACATCAGCCCGTTGTTGGTGCTGTTGCTTTGCATGTACTCCATCCCGGGACTTCCATTTACCTGCTCTTCGATCGGGGTGGCCACTGTTTGCTCAACCGTCTGCGCATCAGCGCCCGTGAATTGGGCATTCACCTGTACGAC
>DATMLR010000158.1:0-6858 GCA_035570015.1 Puia sp. | reverse complement strand
GCAGGTTGACGGTCGTCTATACGGAAGACTCGCTTCAGCATGTGGTTCGCTGGACGAAGGAGAAGACAACGATCGATCCGAATTATCCGCTTGTGCATAAACGCTATTTCTCGGGCGGCGCCGGGCTGACGTCGACGGCTTGGGATTATGCGATCTTTCTGCAAATGATGCTGAATGACGGGCGATACAATGGAGTACAGATCCTGGCGCCACGGACGGTGCAGTTGATGAGGAGCGGGCAATTGTCGTTCCTCTTTAATGGAACGGATAATTTTGGACTAGGATTCGAGATCACGAGTGAGAAGTCGGCCGCGCGGGGGGTGAGGAATGAGGGGACGTTCTCGTGGGGCGGGTTTTTCGGGACGACCGGGTGGGCGGACCCGAAGGCGAAGCTGGTATGCCTGGTGATGACGCAGCAGAACCCGAACAGTCATGGGGATATGGAGGGGAGAGTGGAGCAGGCGATCTATCAGAGTTTTGTGAAATAGTGTTTTGTCGAAATTCTTAGCGCATGGAGTTATTTAAAGTATTTGGCAAGGCGGCGGAGGGGGAGCGGCTGGAACGGATGCGGCGGTCACCGAATTATAAGGGGGACCGGTTCGAGAACCTGGTCCAAACGGATGTAACGGTGAAGGGCACTACTTTTTGGAAGATGTTAAGAGAATATCGGGACCGGCCTGCGGATACGGCGCCGGCGGGACGGTTACCATCGGTGGTAACGGATTTGTGGGCATTGCCTGATCAGGGGGTGTGGGTGGTATGGTTCGGGCATTCCTCCTATTTGTTGAAGGTGGAGGGCGTAACGATACTGGTCGATCCGGTGTTTAGCGGGAATGCATCGCCGGTTCCCTGGTTTGCGAAGGCGTTTGGGGGGACAGAGGTCTACGGGCTGAGCCAAATGCCGGGGGTAGATTTGCTCTTGCTGACACATGACCATTACGATCATTTGGATTATAAGACGGTGCGGGTGTTGGCGGGAAAGGCCGGGAGGGTTTGTACGTCGCTGGGGGTAGGGGCGCATTTGGAGTCGTGGGGGATAGCAGGGGAGAAGATTGTGGAGTTGGATTGGTGGGACAGTTGGAGTTGGGTCGCTTCGAGGGACGGAGTGGCGGGCTTGCGCGGTGGCGAGGCAGGCGGCGGTGGGGGACTCACACTGACGGCGGCGCCGGCGCGGCATTTCTCGGGCCGGGGGTTCAAGCGGGGCGGGACGCTGTGGTCATCGTTCGTATTGAAGGGGCGGGGACATTCCTTGTACCTGGGCGGGGATTCGGGGTATGAGCAGCATTTCAGGGAAATTGGCGAGCGCTTCGGACCGTTCGAACTGGCGATACTGGAATGTGGGCAGTACGGGAAGAACTGGCCATTTATTCATATGATGCCGGAGCAGACGGTGCAGGCTGCGCTGGATTTGCGGGCGGCGGCGTTGATGCCGGTGCACTGGGGAAAGTTCACACTGGCTTTACATCCATGGAAGGAGCCGGTGCGGCGGCTGGTGGCCGCCTTCGCTAAAGCTTCGGCGGCTGAGAGCGGAAAGAGATTACAACTGGCGACACCGATGATTGGGGAGGCGGTGCTTGTGGGTAGTGAGTATCCGACGGAACAATGGTGGGAGGGGGTGGAATAATTCGTAATCGCGTGAAAACATGTGAATACTATAACATATTCCAAATTTCGTATAACAATCCTTCTGCATAAAGAGGTTAGTTTTAACGATGAAAGTTTTTTTAATCGTTCTGCTCATTGCCGGCATCGGGGTGGGAGGCTGGTATATCATATCGCAATATCAATCAGCTAATAAACCTGTCGCGGAAAAGACCATCGTTACCGACACCATGCTGGTCGTCAAAGATTCAATTATCAATGCGAACACTTTTGATTCCATCCCCTCAGGGTTCTACCAGGGCATGCTGCCTTGTAAGAATTGCGATGGCGTCCAGCGCACGATCCTCTTCCTAGCTGATGATCAATTTAAAATGGAAGAGTTAAACTGGGGCAAAGGAACAGCGGCAAAAAAGACGGTAGGAACCTGGCAGAAAGAAAAAGGGAGATTTGTGCTTTCGGTGAGCGACAAAGTGGTGGCTAAATACAAGTTGGTTAAGGACAGCCTGATCAATACAGAGAATAACGGGACCTATATTCCGGATTCCCTGTCCAAGCAATACGTGTTGTTTAAAAAAAATACGGCGCCTGAAAATCTCTCCTGGAAAAAGAGAAAATCCCAGGGGATCGATATCGTCGGTATCGGTAACGATCCTTATTGGAGCGTGGAGATAGATAATGAAAAGCTGATCCTGTTCAAGGCGGAGGCTTTTGCGAAACCGGTCATTGTTCCCATCGAGAAGCCTGTGATCACCAGGGATAGCACGGTTTATTCCGCTACGACGGAAGCCGGCAACGTGCTGAGAATTTCGATCTCCTCAACGTTTTGCAATGATGGGGTCAGCGACCATTTATATGAATATAAAATGACAGTCTGGTACAAATCGCAAATGTATAAGGGATGCGCGGTTATCCTGAATCCTGGCGCTTCGGATTAGAAATAGCACTATGGAAAAAAGATTACTTGGGATCATTCTATCTGTCCTTGGCGTTGCAGGACTCATTGTGGCGGGCGTTTATTTCATGAATAGCCATGGGACAAAGGATATAAAGGGAATCATCCTGTTCGGACTGTTAGGGATTATTTTCTTCTCTGCAGGAATCAGCCTGGTCCGTAATACGAAGGATAAAGAAACATAATTGACCCGATAATGAACGGTGGCCGTATCGAAAACGGACAATGCGTGAGATCGGATATAAATAAACCATTGATTTCCAGTTATTAAAAAAGCGGCATTCTCTTGGAGGGAGGGATAAAAATTCCTTCATGTTTAAGAGCTATTTTAAGACGGCTTACCGGTTTTTGCTCAGGAACCGGACTTTTAGCTTCATCAACATCTTCGGGCTGGCGGCCGGCACGTTGTGCTGTCTGTATATCGTCGTTTACGTCAGGGATCAGTTCAGCTATGACCGGCAGCACCCGGATGCCGGAAATATTTACCGGGTTACGACTGACCTGGTCCTGACGGGCGACCGGCACCACAATGCGACGACTTCACCGCCGATCGCGCCGGCCATCCGGAAGGATTTTCCCGAGGTTTTGCAATTTACGAGGGTGGTGGCTACGCTGGGAATAACGAAACATTTGCTGAAGTTTAAAGAGAAGTCGATCTATGAGGACGGCGAATATTATGTGGATTCAACCTTTTTTGACGTCTTTGCTTATCATTTTGTGAATGGCAGTCCGGCGGGGGTATTGGACAAGCCTTATACGATGGTCTTGTTAAAGCCAGTCGCAGAAAAGCTTTTTGGCAGTGAAGATCCAATCGGGAAGGTTGTGACGATCGAAGACGGGTACGGGAAGCAGGAGATCTCAGTGACCGGCGTGGTCGATGAGAGCCTGGGAAAGTCGCACATTCAGGCGAATCTTTTCCTGACGATGCGCAGCGGCGGGATAGGTGACTATGTGCTCCGCAACACCATGTGGGCGGGCAACAATTTTGCGTATGAATATATCAAGCTCAAGCCCGGCGCCAGCGCTGCCGCGCTGGAAAGCAAGCTGCCGGCGTTTTTGAATAAGTACGGTGCGGATCAGCTCAAGGCACTTGGAATGCAGAAGCAATTGTATCTGCAACCGGTGACTGCCATCCACACGTCTTCGGGGTATGAAACAGAATTCGGGAAGACGACGAGCGCCAGCTTTCTTTACTTGCTATTGCTGATCGCGGTACTGATCCAAGTCGTCGCCTGTATCAATTTCATGAATCTATCGACTGCGCGGGCGTCGATGCGGGCGAAGGAGGTGGGTGTCCGCAAGGTGATCGGTGCGGGCCGCGGGGCGCTGATCCGGCAGTTCCTGGTGGAATCTTTCTCCTTATCCTTACTGAGCATGCTATTGGCGGTGCCGCTGCTGGCCATCCTGCTGCCATATCTCAACAGCATTACGCAAGCCGATGTGCCGCTGACCTTATTTGCGGACTACCGGCTGTGGCTGTTGCTCGGCGCCATCACGGCGGTCACGGGGCTTGTCGCGGGCAGCTATCCGGCTTTCTATTTATCGGCTTTCCAGGTGATGAAGGTGCTCAAGGGAAATTTCAGCAACCGGGTTTCGGCTGCGGGTATCCGTCGCGGGTTGGTCGTTTTCCAGTTTGTGCTGAGCATCGTGCTGATCTCGGGGATCATCGTCATTCACAGTCAGCTCAGCTATATCGAGCACAAGGATCTGGGATTCGATAAGGATCAGCGGCTGGTCTTCAGCCTTTATACGAATGAGTCGACGGATAAGATACCGACGTTCATGGGCGATCTGCGCCAGCTGGCGGAGGTGCGGACGGCCAGTCAGGCGAACTTTTATTTCAGCCAGCTTTCTCTGAGGGACTTTGGCGTTCATCTCGGGGGTGGGAGAATGGAAACGGCGACCGATGCACAGAACATGACGGTGGATCAGTATTTTGTCAAGACGATGGGGATGAGGCTGTTGAGCGGGCGTGATTTTTTGCGGGGGGATTCTACACGGAGATTGCCCAATGGCGGGAATGCGGAGAAAGTGATTATTAATGAAGCGCTGGCGAAAAGGCTGGGGCTCAATTTGGCAAAGGCGCCGGGCACGATGTTGTACTGGGAGTATCCGCCCGATCCGCAGAATTCGGCCGAGATTGTCGGCGTCGTCAAGGATTTTAATTATAATTCGCTCAAGTTGGATGTCCATCCGTTTATGATGGTCTGTGATCCGAATGAGGGCGATCTGTCAAACATACTGGTGGCGACAAGCAGCGGTGATTATCATCAATTGCTGGGACAGATCGAGACGATCTGGAAGCATGATTTTGCGGGAGTGCCCTTTGAGTATTCGTTCCTGGATGCGGAGGTGCAGCGGCAATATGCAACGGAGATCACCTTAGGCCGCATCATCAGCTCGTTTACGTTGATGGCGATTGTGATCTCGTGTCTGGGACTGTTTGGGCTGGCGGCTTTTAGCGCGGAGCAGCGGGTAAAAGAGATCGGGATCCGGAAAGTGTTAGGGGCGGGGGTGCCGGGGCTGGTGGGGCTTTTGTCAAAGGATTTCCTGAAGCTGGTTGCTGTTGCGTTGCTGATTGCGACGCCGGTTGCGTGGTGGGCGGCAGACAAATGGTTGCAGTCATTCGCGTACCGGGTGCCGTTGAGCTGGTGGATGTTCGGGTTGGCGGGACTCCTGGCGATCGTGATAGCGCTTGCTACGGTAAGCTTCCAGGCGGTGCGGGCCGCGTTGGCGAATCCGGTGAAAAGTTTGCGGTCAGAATGATCAGAAATTAAAGCTCGTGCTGAGTCGGAGGCCGAGGCTGGAAATGTTGGGATGGTCGAGGTAGGTGAAACGTTTTACGAGGTCAAGGCGGAGAAAGGTGAGGATATTGTAAATGCCGACGCTGGCTTCGACATAGGGCTTGGGGCCGAGAGGGTAGGTGGTCGTAAGGCCGTCCGTCGTCGGAAATTTCATCTGCGTCGGGTTGAGGGCGGGGTTGTTCTGGTCGCGAAGGCCACCGTAAAGAATCTTTGCGGCGACGACCTCCCGCAGCTTCAGGCGATTGAGTCCCGGGATCTTGTTGAAGAAGAAGCCGCCGAAGAAGTGGTCGATGTCGAGGCTGGCGTAATGGTCGCTGACGAATTCCCCGATATTCATCAGGTTGTAGATATTCTCATAGTAGAAATAGGACTGGTTGCCGGGGGCAATGGTGAGCAGCGGGAAGGGTAGGCTTCCGCTGAGGTAGCCGGCGTCCAGGGTGATGTCGGTAAACCCGATGGGATTTATGTAAACGCGCTTGTACACGTCGAAATGCCACCCGTCGTAGGTGTATTGGCCGCCAAACAATCCCCGGACGCCTTTTGCGTATTGGAGCGTGAAGATCGGCCAGCGATTGACGATATTGGTTCTGCCGCCTTTGTTCTGGAAAAATTCTTCATGGGGCGCCCACCGTAAGGTCAGGGAGACCTCTCCGGTCGTGATCTGGGGGACGCTGTCGAAGTGGTTGATCGCAGGTTCATAGATGTAGTATAGAGAACCGGTCGGCCGCTGCTGCCAGAATTTCATCCCCAGGTTATAGGAGAAATGGCTGCTGAATTCCTGGATATAGGAGAAGCGGGCAATGTGGTTGTAAAGCCATTTCGATTGGTCGCCACGGGTGAACGAGCCAAAGAAGTTGTTGGCCTGGGAGAAGGGGCCCTCCGCCCCCAGGCTGCGGGTATCGTCGAGCCAGCTGACCTGTACGTAGTGGAGAGGGTAAGTGTAGATCGACTTATTGTTGAGGGCGTAGGAGGCGCTGGCGAAGTATTTCCATCGCTGATCTTTGAAGCCGTAGGCGACATAGGATTCGCCAAAGTAGCGGTGCGACAGGCGGGTGTTGGTGCGGGCGCCGAAGCGGAGGCGCTGGCCTTCGACCTGATTGAAGGTCCAGAAGCTGCCGATGGGCCCGATGTCGACTTTGCCGGCGGTTTTGTAGCCGGCGGTGAAGGCGGTCATGTAATCGAGCAGCCGGTGATAGGACCGCATTTTCGTCAGGCTGTCGGTATTGGCATAGGTCTTTTCTTCGGACGCAGTGAGTGGAATGGGTCTGGTGTTGAAGAGACTGTCCTGAGATTGGTGGGCCTGCTGCGCGGTATCGACTTCGGGGCCGCGGAAAACCTCATCAGGGAGGATGCTGTCTTTGATCTGGTCCAGCTTGACGATGCGTTCGCCGACCATTCCCAGGGTGCCGGGGATGGCGTTAAAGAGCGCGATCACGTCGGAGTTGAGGAGGTGGTAGTGGCCGGAGTCGCCTTTTTCGAAATCCTGCCTGACCTGGAATT
>DATMLR010000157.1:0-5216 GCA_035570015.1 Puia sp. | reverse complement strand
AGCCATTCCACGGGAGGGAGAAATAGATCTCACCGCTGTTGCCTGAAAAGGAAGGCAGCTGGAAGTTGATGGTATCGGACCCGGATTGATTGGTCAGGGGATTTACGTTGGTACGGATGCGGATGGACCAGAAATAACCGTTGCTGATCTGGCCGCCGCCTGTGAATTTGAATGTGCAGCGCATCGAGTCGTTCGCCTGAACGGTCGTATTGATGGATTGCAGGGAGATAGAAGGCTTACCGGAATTGTTCTTATTGCAGCTGACCACTACCAACATGGTTACGATCAATGTCACCAATAGGGCGGGTATCAGAAAGGAACCTTTCATGAAACTGATTTGATACCTACAAACCTACCTAATTTAATCCAAAAGGGCTTAATTTTGAGGGGGTCAATAGGACTTTTTTAACAAATTTTGGTTACTGAGCTTCATACCGTTTCCGCGTCGGACTTTACCCCCCGGGCGCTTGAGATTTTCCAGTTCCAGTATGCACAAAACCCGCTGTACCGGGATTTTGCCGATGCATTGGGTGTTCGGCCGGGATCGGTCGCCCGGATCGAGGACGTCCCTTTTCTACCGGTCGGGTTCTTCAAGACGCATGAGGTGAGGACGGGGGAATTCAGTTCTGAGGTCGTTTTTCAGAGTAGCGGGACTATAGGCGCGAATGCAAGCAGGCATTTTGTGAAGGATGCGGGATTATACCGCCAGAGTTTTTTGACCGGGTTCGAGCGTTTTTATGGTCGGATCGATGACTGGTGCATTATCGGGTTGTTGCCGGCTTACCTGGAGCGATCGGATTCATCGCTGGTATATATGGTGAATGAGCTGATCTCTTGCAGCGGGCATCCGGACGGCGGGTTTTATCTCAATGAGTATGAGGCCCTGTATGGCCTTCTGCGGCGGCTGGAGGCGGCGGGGCAGAAGACCTTGCTGATCGGGGTAACGTTTGCGCTGCTGGATTTTGCGGAGCAGTATTCGCTGAGGCTGGAGCACACGGTTGTCGTGGAGACGGGAGGGATGAAGGGCCGGCGACGGGAGATCACCAGGGAGGAATTGCATGCGGTCTTGCGCGAGCGGCTGGGTGTGAAGGCGGTGCATGCGGAATACGGAATGACGGAATTGTTGTCGCAGGCCTGGTCGTTCGGCGAGGGCTTATTCCGCTGTCCGGGCTGGATGAAAGTGCTGGTCCGGAATGAAGACGATCCGCTGGAGGTGCAGACCCGCGGAGAGGGATTGATCAATGTCATTGACCTCGCCAATGTCTGGTCCTGTGCTTTTATTGCGACAGATGATGTCGGTATCCTGCAGTCGGATGGAGGGTTCACCGTAGCGGGGAGACTGGATCATAGTGATGTGAGGGGATGTAGTTTGTTGGTGGCGTCATAGGGTTTTTAGAGATGGTGGATCACGTATTGGAGGGATTTCCAGAGGGTTGTGCAGCTGGTGAGAACGACAAGCGAGCCGACACCGATGAACATGGCTCGTGCGGGGAGCTTGCCGGCGAGGCGGGCCGCGATAGGGGCGGCGATGATACCGCCGGCGATCAGTCCAGCGATGTCCATCAACGGGATGCTGCGGAGCAGGATGAAAAAGGTGATAGAACTGGCGAGAACGACGAAGAATTCGGCCAGGCAAACGGAGCCGATCACATAGCGTGGATTCTTTCGTTTGGAGATCAGGGTGCTGGTGACCAGGGTACCCCAGCCTCCACCGGCGAAGGCGTCCATAAAACCGCCGATGGAAGCGAGCCAGCCTGCCCTTCGGACCTTGTCCCCGGCTTTCCGCCGGGCAAATGCTTTTCGAACGATATAATAGCCGAGATAGATCGTATAGATCGACAGGGGGACACGAACGTAGTTGGAGTATTCTTTCCCGAAATAGGCTAAGGTGGCGCCGAGGATGGCGCCGATTACGCCCGGAATGACGATTGTCCGGAACAGTTTCTTATTGATGTTGCCGAAGCGATGGTGGCTGTAGCCGGAAACGCCGCTGGAAAAGACGCGGGCAGAATGTACGCGGCTGCTGACGATGGCCGGGCTGACGCCATAGGCGAGGAGGAAGGTGGTAGAGATGGTGCCGTAGCCCAAACCCATCGAGCCGTCGACAAATTGTGCGAGGAAGCCGGCCAATGTCATAATCCCGAAAGCGCGAACGTCGAATTCGCCCGGGAGTTCGCGGAGGAAGTCGGCAAATCCGCCAAGCGGGACAAGCGAGAGGATGGCATGGCCGATGATCATGAAGACAAATGCGAAAAGACACCATTTTACCACCCGCTGCCATTTCCGCTGGGCCGGGCCGGGGAGCAGGATTTGCTTTTCCTGTTTGGCGGTGCGCACAGTAGTGAGGTCGAGGGGTCCCGCCTTCGCTGAGGCTTCGGCCTTCGCCAAGGCTTCGGCGGATGAGTCGGCGGGCCTAGCCAGCACACTGGTCAGCTCGTTCAGCCGCCGGACCTTGTCGGCGAAGTCACCGTTGAGGTGGGTGCGGATCGTTTGCATATTGTCGAGAACGGTATCCATTTCATCGGGGATCATATTACCGATCTCTTCCTTTAGCCGCTTGGCGATAGTCGGGGATTTGCCATTGGTGGAAATGGCGATCTTCAGACTGCCCCGCCGCACGACCGAGCCGAGATAGAAATCGCAAAGATCGGGGGTGTCAGCGACGTTGACGAGAATGCCCCTGGTCCGGGCCTCACGGGCGACGGTCTCGCTGACGGCCCGGTCATTTACGGCCACGATGGCGATGTCGGCATATTCCAGATCCTGCGAATGATACCGACGTTCCAGCAGCCGGATATTGGGGTGTCGGGCAGTTAATTCACGAATGGCGGAGATGATCTCGGGCGCAACGACGGTGATGGCGGTCGAAGGCGAGTTTTGCAAAACAGTCTGCAATTTCTCGAGGCCAACGTTACCGCCGCCGACGATCAGCAGTTTCAGCTCTTCGAGTTTGACGAAAACCGGGAAGAGATTGTTTGTGGACTCTGTGGGGATGGTTTTTTTGTTTTCCAAGACCATGAAATTACGGATTTTTGGTCGGTTTGCCCATTAAATTGGTAGACTTTAGAATGCCAACTGCAATTGAGCTTCGAACATATTGTTGTTGATCGTAGGGCCTTGCTGGTTACGCAGTGAATAATAGACCTGCACTTTTGTCCAGACGTTGAAAAAGTAATTCAGCCCAAAATCATAGTAAGCGCTGTTGACCTGGCTTTTGGCGGTATTGGGATCGTACCAGTCATAGCGGAATACGCCTTGCAGGTGACGCGGAAGAATGAAATAGCCGACCTGGCCATACCAGCCCTGATGGAGGGTGGCGCTGGTGCCTGTCTTCAGATTAGTGGTGCCGTCCTGGCCGTGGATATATTCACTTTTGATGGCAAGGTTGTTCAGCTCGAGGTCGGCTTCAAGGCCCCAGCGGGTGCGAAGCTGGTCTTTTGTCGGAGTGCCTGTGAACCGGTCGAATCCGTCATAATAAGAACCGCCGAGGCTGAGGACGCGGAGGGGATGAAGGACGAGACGGGCGTCGAGATCCTTTGACTGGTTATTGTCGAGCGTATTGATTCCGGCCCCATCGAGCAATTGAACATAATAGTCCAGCAGGTACCGGTCCTCGGTACGAAAAAGGCTGCCGTTCAGCTGGATGCCGACGTCGCGGCCGTTTTGGTTGCCTACGGAATCCACAAGACCGTTGGCAGCGTCGCCTTTGCGGGCGACGAGGGCATTGACGACCTGACTGCGTTCGATCAGGTCGAGGTTACGGTCCTGGGTAATATTCTCCTGCGAAAATTCGATGATCATCTGGCCGGCCTTGACATTCAGCCACGTGAAGGGCTTGTAGGTAATATTGGCTTCCACCAGGAACGGGGAGATCTGCTGGCCGCCGGTAGGGGCAGTGCCGTTGGCGCCGCTCTGCCCGACGAAGTCTACCAGCAGCCGATAGTCGAACTGCGACGAAAAGTGGCCCTGAAAATCGAGACGGGCGCGTTTGATGCTAAAGCCGTCGGTGATTTTGCCGGCGACGGGGTGCTCGAAATTCTGGTAGACGACCTGGGAATAGCCGCTTAGGTTGAGCGAACGGCCAAGTCGAAGGGGGAAGGAGTCGGCGATCGCTTCGGTTTGCCGAAGATGAACTGCGGACTCATGGCGGATGGAATCGGCTTCCTGTTGGGTCAGGGTCCCTTTTTTAGTCAGGATGTTTAGAATGTCGTCTGCGGTTTGTGCGTGTGCAGTTGTTGTCCAAAGCAGTGAGCCCAGGAAGAGGGCGGTGATAAAGATTCTCATTTTAATTAGTCTATTAATTTAGTAGAGTAAAGAAACAAAATAAAACCGATCGAGCCAAGCGATCGGGGATGAATCGTGAAAATTATTGTTTAAACCACCGTTGGCGAAGGGCGAAATCGCCGAATCGTTCGCCGGTGATGCGTTCTTTTCGGTAGAGCCAGAAGAGTACGTCCAGCTCCTTAAGGATCGCGGCCTCATCGAGACTCTCTTTGTACACCCGGTTGAGCCGGGTCCCTTCGTGGTCGCCCGCAAGATAAAGGTTGTAGCGTCCCAGCGCGGTGCCGACCAGACCAATTTCTGCGGCATAGGGCCGCCCGCAGCCGTTGGGGCAGCCGGTCATCCGGATGATGATTTCCTCCTGTCCGAGTTCGTACTTTGCCAGCAGGCGTTCGATGTGCGTGATCAGCGTTGGCAGGTAGCGCTGCGATTCCGCGAGCGCCAGGCCGCAGGTAGGGAGGGCCACGCAGGCGATGGAGTTTTTCCGGATCGCGGAGGCGGTCTCTGTATGCCCGATGACGTTGAATTTTTGGAGGATTCCGTTGATGAGCTTCTTGTCCTTTGGTCGGACGTCGGCTACAATGACCTTCTGGTTCACCGTAAACCGGAAATTCGCTTTCCCGGTATTTGCGACTTCGAACAGGGCTGTCTTGAGCGCTGCTTTTTCGTCGTCGACGACCCGGCCGTTCTCAACGAACAACGTGTAATGCCAGAGGCCTTTGTGATCCTGCTGCCAGCCAAAGCGTTCGGTACGATCGGTAAATTCGTGAGACCGCGACGCTTCGAGAGGAAAGCCGGTGCGCTTTTCCAGTTCCTGCCGGTACCAGTCTGTCCCGTATTTGTCGATGGTATATTTCAGCCGGGCCAGTTTTCGGTCGCTGCGGTTGCCGTAGTCGCGCTGGATCGTGACGATTTCGTAAATGGCCTTGAAGAGG
>DATMLR010000156.1:0-4762 GCA_035570015.1 Puia sp. | reverse complement strand
GATATCCTCCAGCAGGATGATGTGGTGCTCGTCCATGGCAGGGGATGGCAACAGGACGAACCTGCCCAGCACCCGGCTCGGTACTTCGATCAGTGCATATTTGCGTTTCATGCTGGCGTCCTGGCGGGACAGGACAACCCCGAGGTATAAGGACTTATCCCTGAGATATGGCATGGTCGGAATACTCTCGATCATCAGGGGGATCGTATTGGACCGGACCTCCTCCTCAAAATAATTTTGCACGAACTGCTGTTGGTGCGGGTCCAACTCCGTCTCGGTCACCAGGAAGATCTTCTCACCTTCCATTTCCTTCCGGATCCCCTCCCAGACCGCGTCAAAAGTATCCCCCTGCTCCAGTACGATCCCCTGGATCTCGCCCAGGATCTTCTCCGGGGACTGCTCCAGGTGCATATGGGCTTTCGACTTGGGCCCGCTGAATTCCGCCATCCGCTTCAGGGTCGCCACCCGCACCCGGAAGAACTCGTCCATGTTGTTGGAAAAAATGCCCAGGAACTTGATCCTTTCCCGCAAGGGAACCGTTGGGTCCGCCGCCTCCTGTAAGACGCGGCCATTGAACGCCAGCCAGCTGATATCCCGTGCGATCGTTTTTCTTCTCATTGGTTCAACCATTAATCCCCCTTTTTATTCGAGCCGCCTGCCGCGGCTCCGCGCAAAGTTTCCAAAGCAAAAGGGATTGGTAAATTAAGTAATTATTAATAAACTTTGGTCATCAAACTATTCATTATGCGCTATCTGGTTTTCCTCCTGCTGATACCGCCAGGTTGCCTGCAAGCCCAATCCTGGGCTTCCTATGGGCAGGACCCCGGGGGAAAGCGTTATTCGGCCTTGCGGCAGATCAACGATAAAAATGTCAGCAAGCTGATCGTTGCCTGGACCTTCCGCACCGGCGAGCTAGCCACCTATGCGGGGACCGACGCATTCAGTAAGGCGGCTTTTGAAGCGACGCCGATCCTCATCGGGCGGTCCCTCTATTTCAGCACGCCGAGCGATCGCGTTTTTGCCATCGACGCTGCAACGGGTCAGCAGCGCTGGGTATACGATCCGCACGTCAATCTTCATGGAGACTATTCTGAGATGAGTTCCCGCGGCGTTGCGGCGTGGAGCCAGGGCGACAGCCTGCGCATCTTTATCGGGACCATTGACGGCCGGTTGATCGCGATCGACGGCCATACGGGACAGCCAGTGAACAATTTTGGGTCCGGCGGCGTCGTCGACCTTCGCGCCGGTTATGGAGACGCCGTCCAGGAGACTTCACCTCCGGCTATTATTGGCGACCGGGTGATCGTCGGCTCCTCCATGGGGGACAACCAGCGATTCGACCAGCCTCCGGGTGTGGTCCGCGCGTACGATGTCCATACCGGCCGCCTCAGCTGGCTCTGGAACCCCATCCCCGACGACCCGGCGGATAGCGCCTACGCGACCTGGAAGGGCCCCAAGGCGCACCAGACAGGCGCCGCCAATGCCTGGTCGATCCTGAGTGTAGATGCAGTCCGGGACCTGGTGTTCGTCCCCTCGACCAGCCCCAGCCCCGACTACTACGGCGGGGAACGCCTTGGTTCCAACCTTTATGCCAATTCTTTGGTAGCCCTGCGCGCCTCCACGGGCCGACGGGTCTGGAGCTTCCAGGTCGTCCACCACGATCTCTGGGACTTCGATATCGCCGCGCAGCCGATGCTCATCGATTTTCCCTCTCCCGCCGAAAGCCCGGCGAAGGCGGGGCTGCGCCCCGCTGTTGTCGTGGGCACCAAAATGGGGTTCATCTATATTCTTGACCGCCTCACCGGTCTCCCGCTCCTGCCTGTCGCGGAGCACGCCGTTCCCCCTTCCACCGTCGCCGGCGAGCAAGCCTGGCCCACCCAGCCCTTTCCATCGCTGCCGGCGCTCGGCCTGCAGTCGATGAGTGTCGACAGCGCCTGGGGCCCAAACCCCGAAAACCTCGCGTCTGCTAAAGCCCGGATCGCCAAATACCGCTATCAGGGACCTTTTACGCCGCCGAGCTTTGAAGGATCGATCATGGCGCCCGGGAATGTGGGCGGGATTAATTGGAGCGGCATGTGCTTTGACCCGGTTAAGGACATGCTGTATACGAATATCAACCGGGTTGCCGCGATTATCCGGATGATCCCCCGGGACCAGGTGGACAGCGTTGAAAAAGAAAGTACGGAGGCGCTCCGCGCTGAGACAGGCCGCCAACGCGGAACGCCATATGTGATGAAGCGCGATTACCTTTTTAAGCCCGGGCCGGATGGCTACCTTATGCAGACACGGCCGCCGTGGGGTACGCTCGTGGGGGTCGATCTTCGGACCGGTACAAAAAAGTGGGAGGTTCCGTTGGGCTATCAGATGCCCCCTGCCAAATACCCCGACGCTCCCAAATGGGGTTCCCTCAACTTCGGCGGTGCGATCGTCACCAATGGGAACCTGGTCTTTATCGCGGCCAGCATGGATGGCCATCTCCGCGCCTTCGACAGCCGCACGGGTCAGGTCCTTTGGGAATACGCCCTCCCCGCGAGCGCACAGGCTACGCCGATGACCTATGAGCTGGACGGTCGGCAGTATGTCGTGATCGCCGCCGGCGGGCACGGGAAACTGCGTACGAAGCTGGGGGATTATGTCGTGGCTTTTGCCCTACCGATGGCTACGGAAGCCGGAAATTGACTTGATCTTCGCGACGAAGCCCGGAGGAAAGAAATGAGCGATCTGTGATAACATGTGCCGGGAGCGCTGCTCGAGAGCCAGGCGGGTGCCGGGATGGACGGTCTCCCCGAAATAACTACTCTCCACCGGTTCACCTGTCGCGACATTGACGAGGTCCAGCATATACATCTTATTGATCGCGACATCGGAAAGCCGGGGCGCATAGTACATGCAATTCTCGAAGAAATAATGGGTAACCTGGGAAAAACGGGTGCTGCCCTTGTGCAGGATCTCGTTTCCGCCGTGCAACAGATTGGCGGACCAAATGATCGCCTGGCCTTTTTTGATGTTCAGGGTCGCCTTTTGGAGCCCTAATGAGTCGATGATCTTTTTGATGAAGCTGGTATAGTCCTTGAGATAGCCCATCAATGATTTCTTTTCTTCTTCCTTGTCGGTTGCTTTCACGCCGACATCGATCATATCGTAAAATGGCAGTTTATGACTGCCGGGATAATAGTGCAGCGGGCCGTTGAAATCGGTGATGTCTTCGAGAGCGATCCAAACCCCGCACATGAACCGATAGGGGATTGAATTGAAATGGATCATATCGCTGTGGGTATCCTGCTGGGTACCCTCATAGAAATTCAGGGTCTGAAAAGGAATGGGCCTTCGGCGGTATAGCAATTCCAATTTTTCGAATACGGTGGGCAGCGAAGCAAGGGCCTTCACATGAGGATTGTATTTCCAGGCGTCCTGGATACGCTTGTCATCCCCGCTGATGGCGTTGAATTTCGGCAACAGGGTCTGGTTGACGGCGTCGATCAGCCCTTCCGGCGCCTGCGGGTCGAAGATGATATACCCGTTGTCGGCATAACTTTTTACAAAGGCCTTTTCTTCGGGTGTCAGGTCCACCTCCGCCAGTTCTTTTGGAAAGAAAGGAGATTCTATCCAGGGAAGGGTATTAATAGCCATAAGGGTAGCTCCAATTTAACGGCGAAAATACAAAAATTTCAATTTTCTTTTTGCAGAATCCCAATATTTTACGAGCTTTGCAGTCCAAATTTCGCTATCATGGCTAGAGTATGTCAGATTACGGGTAAAGTTCCGGTCAGCGGCCACAGGGTATCGCATTCGAATGTCAAGACGAAGCGGCGGTTCTTACCCAATTTGCAGACCAAGCGGTTCTTCCTGGCTGAGGAAGACAAATGGATCACCCTGAAGGTTTCCACTGAGGGGCTTCGTACCATCAATAAGAATGGTCTGTACCAGGTTGTCAAAGAATTAAGAGCACAGGGAGAAAAGATTTAATTTTTCAAGCCGGCCGGAGGCCGGGCAATCAAATCGTTCGATTATGGCAAAGAAAGGAAGTCGGGTTCAGGTGATCTTGGAGTGCACCGAGCACAAGACCAGCGGGAAACCCGGGACCAGTCGGTATATCACGACCAAGAACAAGAAGAATACTCCGGAACGCCTGGAGTTGAAGAAGTATAACCCCATTCTGAAGAAAGTAACGGTTCACAAAGAAATTAAATAGTTCACAAAGAAATTAAATAGTTATGGCAAAGGCCGCTAAAACCGCTATTAAAACGAAAGACTCCAAGGCTGCCGCCGAAGCGAAGAACTGGACGAAGGTCATCCGGGCCGTGCGCAGCCCCAAGACCGGCGCCTATACCTTCAAGGAAGCCATTGTTCACAAGGACAAGATCAAGGAGTTTTTGGCCCAGAAATAACCTCCTTGGGTTAAGTAAGATATACCATAAAAGCTGTCCCCCAAAGGACGGCTTTTTTCAATTCCAGCAGCCGCGATTTAATAACAGCCAATGGGACTATTCGATAAACTCTTCGGAAAGAAAGAAAAAGAAAGCCTCGACCAGGGGCTCCAGAAGACCAAGGAAGGCTTCATTACCCGCCTCACCAAGGCCATCGCCGGCAAAAGCACCGTCGACGAAGAAGTCCTCGACCATCTCGAAGACGCCCTGGTCAGCGCCGATGTCGGGATTGAAACGACCATCCAGATCATCAAGCAGATCGAGGAGAAAGTTGCAAGAGACAAGTATTTGAATATCAGCAATCTGAACAAGATACTTCAACTAGAAATTGAAGA
>DATMLR010000155.1:0-8420 GCA_035570015.1 Puia sp. | reverse complement strand
TGGCGATGGATATCCCGTTCGATGAGAACCTGCTGGTTGTGGATGTCCGGAGGGAAACGGAATTTGCGGACGGGCATGTAAAGGATGCCGTCAATATTCCGCTGTCGGATCTTGCCGATCCCGGCAGTATGTCGAATCTCGATGAGAAATTCAATCTTTATGTCCACTGCGGCGGCGGCTACCGCAGTATTATTGCAGCCTCTCTGCTAAAGCGTCAGGGTATCCACAATCTCCGCAATGTTTCGGGGGGTTGGAAGGAGATCAAGGATCAAAAGGGCATCGAGGTCATCAAGGACAAGAGCGTATTGAACTAGCGTTCTACCCGTCGACGTCGACGACGCCGCTGCGGACGGCGAACATTGCCAAACCGACGCGTGTCCGGACGTTCAGTTTTTCGAATAAGGCATCCCGGTAGCCATCGATCGTGCGGGGGCTCAGATACATCCGGTCAGCAATTTCCTTATAGGTCCATTCGGTACAAACGAGCTGCATGAATTCCAGCTCCCGTTCGTTCAGGACCAGCGATGGGCGACAGTGAAGGGTAGCGTGAGCATCGACCAGGGCAGGTCGGGGTTTAAAATTTGTCATCCGGCTGGGGGGTTAAGGGTTTAAGTGGTTCTGCTACTAATCAGGAAACCCTACCACCTATCAACCAGGCACGGTATTTTGAGCTTGCGTAGTAAATGTATTATAAATTTTTGAAACGCAACGGGGCGGAAGGGGATCAGCGGGATTAAATTTTTTCCCCGTCGACCCGGACGGCGTTATGGTCGATCCAATGGGGGGCATAGCTCTCATCCCACGTAAATTTCCAGCGTTTGTGGCTCCAGAGCCAGGTTGCCGGCTGTTCGCGGATAGCTGCTTCCAGCAGGTCACGGTATCGTAGGGTGAGCTCCCCTTCCGGCAGGAGCGCCGGGTGATCGGCCATGGTAGTAAGGTGGGAGCGGTAGCGGCCCCGGGCACTCTTGTAGACCCGAGCGAAGACCGCCGGGATATCTCCAATCCGGGAGCCCCTTTCCGCTCCCCGGATAAAGGCAGTGGGGTGACCAAAGAGATTGAGCCAATAGGAATTCTCGGGCCCTCCCGGCGCCTGGTCGGCAACCAGAGCCAACGCATAAACCGTGTTCCGGTAGGGGAGGATCGCCCGGTTCATGCTGGTGGCAGGTAATAAGACCGTCCCGGTCCGGCCCCTCAGGCGGAGGGACAACCGTTCGAAGACCTTGTTGCCAGCAGGCATGTAGACTACGATGAAAGTGAAGCGGGTCAGCAGGGGCATAGCAACATTGGCTACCTCCCAGCCAAAGAGGTGACCAAGAAAGAGCTGGATCTTACGCCCCTGCCTCGCAAAATCTTCCATGACCTCCGGGTTGTCAATAACGAAGTGTTTGTCCAACCAGGCCGGGCTTGCCGACAAGAGCTTGAGCGTCTCAATAAAGCTATCGGTAAAATTCCGATAGAATTTCCGGGCGATCTCCGACCGTTCGCGCTTAGGCTTTTCAGGAAAGGCATTCCGAAGGTTATCCATCACGATGCGGCGCCGGTAACGGATCACGTAATACAGAAAAAATGCGAGTACGTCCGAAATGCGGTACAGGACCCATGTTGGCAACAGGGATATCCCATAAAAAAGACCATAGACGAGGTAATACATAACAGTGACCATTCTAATTCACCCAATTCTTCGCGTCCTGCTCGACGTGATGCAGGTCGATCTTGACATGATATTTATTTCGAAGGTGCCTGGCCAGTGCGTCGGCGGCGTAGACACTCCGATGCTGGCCACCGGTGCAGCCAAAGCTGACACAGAGGCTGGAAAACCCTCTTGTGATGAAATCTTCCACGGAGATGTCGACGATGTTATACGCTCCATTAAGGAACTCCGGCATCCGGGTCTGCTGTTCGAGGAAGTCCTTGACCGGCTTGTCGCGGCCCGTCAGGGCCATGAACTCCTCGATCCTGCCCGGGTTGAGGATACCCCGGCAATCGAAGACAAACCCGCCGCCGTTACCGCTTTCATCGGCGGGTATTGCTTTCCGGTAGGAAAAACTTCGGATATGCACGACCAGGGGAGTATTCTGATCGGCCTGGATAGGTTCGAAGCGATGGATCAACTCGTCCTGTACGACCAGTCCAAGCAGGCGGTCGAACTCGGGCAGCGCAATCCCCGTGTGTCGGTGGTTGACAAACCACTTCAAATTCCTCAGCGCGAGGGGAATGCTGATCAGGAAATGGGCTTTCCGCTCGAAAAGGCCTCTGAATCCATACGCCCCCAGCACCTGCAGCAACCGGATCAGCACGTAGCCATTGTATTGTTCGACGAAGGAAACCCGGTCGATCTTCCGTCCGAGGAGCTCGTCGACGCAGTTCATATAGTGCTCCAGCAGCGAATCCTTCCACGAATCCGATAACTCCGCTTTAGCCTGCCAAAGCAGGGAAGCGACGTCGTATTGCAGCGCTCCCTTCATCCCGCCCTGGAAGTCGATAAAGTGGACCTGACCATCCTTCAACAGGATATTACGGCTTTGGAAATCGCGGTAAAGAAAGTATTTGTGGTCAGCCTGCGTGAGGTAGGCGCTCAGCCGCTCGAAGTCGTCGATCAACCGCTCTTTGTCATAAGGAATCTGCAGGGTATCCAGGAAATAGTATTTGAAGTATAGCAGGTCACTAAGGATCGCTTGCTTGCCGAATTCCCGCGAAGTAATGGTCTTGCTATAGTCCAGCCCTTCGCCGCCAAGGATCTGCAGCCTTGCCAGCTGTCGCAAGCTTTCCCTGAAAAGAGAATGAACGGCGTCAACGTGACCCTCCTTCTCCAACTCCGACAGCAAGGACTGATCGCCGAAGTCCTCCTGGAAATAGATCGTACAGGCGTCATTCACCAGGTAGATCTCGGGCACCGGACAAGCTTGTTCCCTGAAGTGCCGGCTGAAATAGATAAACGTCTGGTTCTCGCGGACATTATCGTTGTACGTCGCAATATAGGACCCGTCATCCGTCCGGATACGGAAATAGATGCGATTGCTGCCGGATTGGGGAATGACATCCAACCCGGTGAGCGGGTAACGGCTATACGTCTCGTGAAGTCTTCTGATCTCTTCGATGATGGTTTGCATAAAGGACCGGCAAAGTTAAGAAGAACCGGGTAAATCGAAACGCGAAACCGGGGCGGGGGCGGGTACCTGAACTGTTCAAACTAATGGGTCCCCGGGTTGACGCGTTTGCTCTCATCTTCCGCTCCGGTCTGGTGATGGCGGGCCGCCTTGACCTGGCTGTTGCCGAAGTGGTAGGTAAAGTTGAGTTTTACCTGGCGGGAATCGTTGTTGCCGCTGCTATAGAGGGATTGTCCGGAGTAATTGCTGGTCAGGGTCCAGGCGAGCGTGTAGAAGATATCGCTGACCGAGGCCTTGAGGGCCGCCCGGCCGTTGAACAACGTCTTCTGGAACCCCGCGTCGAGGCTCCAGATAGGACGGGCCCGGAGCGTTCCTGCCCAGATGTTCCGTGAGGTATAATATTGGGTAAGGTTGGCCGACCATCCTCTGCCCAGCTGCATCGTATGCTGGGAGGCGATGGTGGTGTTGAAGACGTTCAGATCGATGACTTTCCCCGCGCCGAAGTTGGCCCTGTATAATGCGTAAAACCCGTTAACATTCAAAA
The DNA here is from genome assembly GCA_035570015.1 of Puia sp. Taxonomy (GTDB): domain Bacteria; phylum Bacteroidota; class Bacteroidia; order Chitinophagales; family Chitinophagaceae; genus Puia. The sequence continues at coordinate 4,769 of DATMLR010000155.1, read as the reverse complement.
AGCCGCTGTACCATTTATATTGAAAGAAATAACTGACGTTGGCGCCGATGATATCCTGGCTGGTCAGGTTGACATTCGTCGTGACGGTCCTGGACCGATCGGTCGTATCGGGGACAGTGGTGAACAGATCGCTGATGTGGCTGTAGCTTAACGTCGCCGAAAGTGCATATTTATATGACCATGTCAGGCTCAGGTTATCGGCATATTGTGGTTTCAGCCGGGTGTTGCCTTCCTCGAAGGTATAGTCATCGATCTTGAAAACAAAAGGATTGAGATCCTGGTAACTGGGCCGGTCGATGCGGCGGCTGTAGCTGAAGGTCCATTGTTTCCAGGTCAGCGAAACGCTCGGAAACAGGTCGGTATAATGGCGGGGCCACACCGAATCGTAGGGCGAATAGTCTGCCGTAATTTGCTGCCAGCCGGCGGAGTTGCCATTGCCGTTGGTGTTCTCGACGCGAAGGCCTGCCTGTAACGCCAGCCCTCCCTTAAAGGTTCGGCTGTAGTTGATATAAGCGGCGTTGATATTCTCCTTGTAATTGAATTTGTCACCGCTCAGCGAGTCGAAGACCCATCCCGGATTCTCCAGATCGTATTGCTGGTAGACATTGGCGCTGCTGACAGAGGAGACTTTGGCGCCAAGGCCCAGCCGGCCGTTCAGCCAATTCGTAGCATAGTCGGCCTTCCAACTGTAGATGTCGATGTCCGTCGGCGATAGGATATTATAGCTGTCGCCATAGAGGAAGTGCTGACCTGTAGAATCGAAGTAGTTATTGGGTTGCAGCTGGTTGGAACGGAGCCGGTATAACGCGTAGTCCGCATTCAGATCGAGTTCGCTGCCGCTGCCGCTTGCATAGTGGTAGTTGAGGTTGAAGTTATAATCGTCATGGAGTTCACTGGCGCGGTTGTCGGCGATCAGCAGCCGGCTGGTGGTGTTGGTAGGGCTATAGATGATCTGCGTGCTGCTGTTGCTCCGGAAGCTATCTGTCGTCAGGGAACCGCCGATCAGAAAGCCGAGGGTACTGTGCTTATCGAGAAAATAGTCCAGACCCAAATGAAAGGTCTGGCTGACGGTCGGGACTATGTAGGCGGTCTGCTGTAGCAGGAGCGTGTCCGGGAGGGTGCGGTTATAGATGGTATGCCCCAGCTTGGTTCCGCTGAAGTACGTATAGTCACCGAATAAATTGAGGTGCTGATCGCGGTGATTGAAACTGAGGTTGGCGTTGTATCTGCTATAGGTGCCAAGGTTGTATCCTGCGCCGGCGGTGACGTTGGTACCGAAGGACTTGTCCTTCTTCAGCCGGATATTGATGATCCCCGCGCTGCCTGCCGCTTCGTACCGGGATGAAGGATTGCTGATGATCTCGATGGATTCGATGGAGGAAGTTTGGAGGGTCCCCAGGTATTGGGCAAGGTTGGTGCCGGAGAGATTCGTGGGGCGGCCGTCGACATAGACCTGGACTCCGTTCTTTCCGCTGAGACTGATGGAATTTGTGTTATCGACAGTGATACCCGGCGCTTTACGGAGCAAGTCCAACGCATCTTCACCGACGGCGTTGATGGTGTTCTCCACGTTGAGGATGATCCTGTCGGGCCTGACCTCCACCAGGGGCCGGATGGCGGTAACCTGCACCTCCTGCAGATCGCGGGAAGCGCGGGTCAGTTCGATCGCAGGGATCCGATTGGCACTCCCCACCGTAACGGTAAAGACAGAAGAGCTTTGGAGCAGATAGGAAACATGTGAGACGGATACGAAATAATTTCCGGCCGGGACCGGGGAGAAGCTGTATTGCCCGCTATCATCAGAAACGCTGAGCTTGATGAGCGCCGAATCGGCTGCTTTTTTCAAGGCGACCGACGCCCCGGCCAGCAGTTTGCCCTGATTGTCCCGAACAATTCCACTTATTTCCTGCGCCTGAAGTAGTCCATAGGAAAAGAAGGCCAATAGGAATAAAGCAGTTATTCTCATGTTAGGTTGTGCGTGCGACAAAACTAATTTACAAAAGTTATGGCGTAAAAATTTGTTTGGTCTAATTTGCTGGTGTTTTCACTTAGTACATGGATTATGTCCTGGAATATAAGCGTTTTATCAACAGCCACTATTTAAATGGCGCGATACGCATCACCGCAGGTATTACTTTACCCGCCATACTGCTTGGCTATTTCCATAACCTGTCTACCGGCATCGTCGTCTCGATCGGCGCCATGTGCGTTGCCAATACGGATAACCCCGGACCGATCCACCATCGACGTAATGGGATGATTGCCTGCGTATTATTTATTTTTTTTGTTTCGCTTATCACGGGATTGGTAAATCATTCCCCGGTATGGATGGGTTTGATCGTACTCGTGTTCTGCTTCGTGTTCTCGCTGATGAGCATCTATGGCAACCGGGCCGGCTCGATCGGGCTAAATTCCTTGCTGGTAATGGTATTGAATATCGACTTTCACCGTCACGGATCGGACGTCCTGTACAATGCCCTGTATATTGCGGCCGGCGGATTGTGGTATACTGTTTTGAGCCTATTCCTGTATAGTTTTCGTCCATACAAGCTCGTTCAGCAGGCCCTGGGGGACTCCGTGCAGGCCACAGCCGGGTACCTGCGCATCAAGGCTTCGTTCTATTCCCGTCACGTCGACTATGACAAGAGCTACCGCCAGCTGCTGGAGAGCCAGGTCGCTATCCAGGAGAAGCAGGATCTGCTGCGGGAACTGATCTTCAAAAGTCGGAAGATCGTCAAAGAGTCGACGCATACAGGGCGGATATTGATGATGATCTTTCTCGACAGTATCGATCTGTTCGAGTGCATCATGACGGCTCAGCAGGACTACCGATTGTTACACCGATTGTTTGATAATAGTCAATTTCTTGAAGAGTGTCGTACGCTGATTTTGGATCTGGCATCGGAGCTGGATGAGATCGGCCTGGCGATCATGAGCGGAAAGCCTTCTTTGGATCGCAGTTCGCTATCCGTCCGGATCCGACAGCTAAGGGCGATGATAGCCGCTACGCATATGGACGGGGTAGCGGACCTGAGTAATATTCTGGATAGCATCGAGGATATCAACAACCGGCTTCATGCGCTGCACCAGTTCACCACCTATGACCGCAAGCTGAGCAGGAATTTCCCGACAGATCTGAATTACGAGCAGGCCGTCGCGGGTCAGAGCATGGACCGGGAGCTCGTTCTGGACAACCTGACCCTGCAATCCAATTATTTTCGACATGCGCTTCGGGTCAGCATTGCGACGATCGCCGGGTATATTATTTCCCGGTTCCTTCCTCTTGGCCACGGCTATTGGATATTACTCACGATTATCGTTATTCTGAAGCCCATGTACAGCCTCACCAAAAAGAGGAATTTCGAGCGGCTGATGGGTACCCTGGGCGGTGCGCTGGTTGGCTTCCTGCTGATCCTTTTCATTCCCGACAGAACGGTCCTGTTTGTGCTGATGATTCTTTTTATGATGGGGACCTATGTCTTTTTGCGGCGGAACTACCTCGTCTGCGTGACGCTGATGACACCCTATATCCTGTTGTTGTTCCATCTGCTGTATCCGGTCAATTTCAAGTCCATAGCGGGCGATCGTGTCGTTGATACGCTGATTGGTTCGGTGATCTCGTTCCTGGCAAGCATCTTTATTATTCCCAGCTGGGAACACCAGCGGATTATCGACAGTATGATTGCTGCAGTGAAAACAAATATTGCATATTTCCGGAATGTGGCCGGCGCGTTTGCAGGGAGGTCCGTGACCGTCCAGGAGTATAAGCTGTCGCGGAAGCACGCTTTTGTCGCGCTGGCCAATCTTTCTGACGCGTTTAGCCGGATGTTGCAGGAGCCTCGACGGCAACGTAAAAAGATCGAGCAGACCCATCAGTTTGTCGTGGCGAGCCAGATGCTGACTTCGTATATCGCGACTCTGGCCTATTATGAAAAACCCCTGGCTTCCAAATATGCCGACCCGTCGTATCGGCCGGTTGTCGATGGGATCGCCGCGTGTCTGGATGAGGCGGCGTTGATCTTAGAGAATGGCGGAGTGTCTGGGAAGCTATCCCTGCCGCCAGGGAAAGATGGACCGGAGATGGCAAAGCCGATAGCCGACCAGTTCGGTTTCATCGGCAAAGTGGCGGGAGATATTCTTCGACTTAGTCCCGTGCTGCATGAGGCGTTAACCTGATTGTTCGACCAATCGAGTTTCAATTATTGGACCCCAGCATTTCACGGATCTTCATCACCAGTTCGGTCCGCGTGATCGGGATACCCATGACCTTGTTATAGCCGGACGCATTGACCAGGAATTGATCGCGGATGATCCGGATCAGCTGACCGTTATTGATCTCGGGTATCAATACCTGCTTGAAGCTGCGGATGATCTCACCCAGATTGGCCGGGAAAGGACGAAGATACCGGAGATGGGCATGCGATACTTTATAACCTTCCAATTGTAGTTCGCCAACGGCGCTTTTGATGGCGCCGTAAGTGCTGCCCCAGCCCAGGACCAGGAGGTCGCCCCGATCGGGGCCGCTGTCCAATTTTTGTTGTGGGATATGGTCGGCGATGCGGGTGATCTTTTCTTCGCGGATCTTGACCATCAGCTGGTGGTTCTCGGGATCGTAGCTGACGTTGCCGGTAATATTCTGTTTCTCGAGACCGCCGATCCGGTGTTCCAATCCGGGTGTACCGGGGATCGCCCACGGCCGGACCAGTTTCTCGTCCCGGAGATAGGGCTGGAACGTTTGTTCATCCGCTCCCAATTCGGTCTTGAATTTT
>DATMLR010000154.1:0-3450 GCA_035570015.1 Puia sp. | reverse complement strand
AGCATCATCCTCAATTCACTTGGCGACCTGGTCATCAATTCCTTTCTGTTCTGTTGGATCATCATGTTCATCCGGCGGGAGCTGGCCGATTATACGATCCCGCAGTCGGTGCACCGGTGGAAAAACTGGCTTTGGATAAGCGTTGGTCTGGGCTTGCTGGTGATGACGACCTTCCTCTTTGCCAATATCGTGCAGTCGCTGGTGACGGATGCGAAGATCTCATTCAATGTGACGAACTTCTTCAGCCTGCTGAATAACTATAGTTTTGTAGGGTTCATTGCGCTGGCAGCGCTGGCGCTCGGTTATTTCTTCCTGTCCCAGATCTTATTCCAGCTCATTGGCTATCTGATCCGGTCTCTGTCGATCGTGCTTTATATCATCACGGCAACAATGGGGCTGCTGGTGCTGACCTTTATCCAGCGACCGGATATGGTAGAGCTGGATATCTATGTGTTGATCTGGTTGTTGGGTTATGTCTGGCTGATGCAGCGGCGGATCTTCTTCGATCTCCGGTTCCGGCTGAATGTCTCTGAGGTGCTGTTCTGGCTCTTTATCTTCTCCATATCCATTTCGGCGGTGATCCTGTTCGAGAACCGGAAGATTGGAGAAGCGCAGCGGCGGGAAATGGCTGAGCGCCTGGGGAAACAGTCCGATCCTTCCGGTGAAACATTGCTAAGCATTAATTTCAGCTATATCGACAACGATTTCCTGACGGCGAATTTTGCCCGTTTCCGCGATCAATATGCCAATCAGCTGATCAAAGACAGCATCGGTAACAGGAATTGGACGACCTACCAGGAGAACTTCGATACCCGGCTGTATACCTTTGATGGGGATGAGAAACCGTTGTATAACGAGCCGCAGACTTCCTATGATACCTTAAACACGACGTTCACGGTACAAGGGAAGAGCACGGACTACCCCGATCTGCGATATGTGCAGCGGTCGTTTGACAAATTTGCGTATATCTACAAGAAAACGGTCCGCAATGATACGAGTGGGAAAGTAGTGGGGTATCTCTTCATCCTGTCGGAACCGAAGGGCCAGAAAAACCGGGGGGATGCGCTTGTGCCGGAGCTCTTTCACGAGCGGAGCGAGGATCAGGATCTGCCGGAATATTATGCCATTTACAATAAGGGGGAGCTGGTGACGCCCGGCGGAGATTATCAGTTCGCCACCCATCTGACGGAGAGTCAGGACACTTCCAAGGACGACTTTGTGCATGTAAAAAAATACGGTTATGATGAGCTTTGGCACCGCGTGTCGGATGGCAACTTCGTGGTGGTGGTGAGGCGGGACAATTCATCGATCGAAGATATTACGCTGTTTGCCTATCTGTTCAGCGCTTTTCTATTCCTCGTTGCGCTGTTCCGCGGCACGGCGCTGCTGATCTGGTCGCGGCTGCACTGGAGCCAGTTGAAGACCTACTGGCAGATGAATATCCGATCGCAGATCCATACGACGATCATCTTCATCAGCCTGTTCTCTTTTGTGGTGATCGGAGTGGCTACGATCGTCTTCTTTATCAACCGTTATAACCGGAATGACATGGCCAGGCTGAGCAAGGCCATGATGGTCATGGTGAGCGAGGTGCAGAGCAAGCTGTCTGCCCCCGGCGGGTACAACCTGGACGGGAGGCTTTATTACCAGGGGTCGAGGGCGGAACTGCAGGGATTGATCGAGGAGATCGCACAGGTCCATGGGACGGATATCAATATCTATGACCTCGATGGGAATTTGCAGGTGTCATCCAACCTGTTCGTGTACAATAAAGGAATCCTCAGCAAAAAGATGAATCCGCTCGCGTACTACAATCTTCACCAGTTGAATACAATCCAGTTTCCCAACTTTGAGCAGATCGGGGGGATAACGTATGTGAGCATTTACCGGCCGCTGCGGGACGATCAGGGGAATGCGTTTGCCTATCTGAATATCCCATCCTTCACGAGGCAGGATGAATTGAAGGAAGAAATCTCGAACTTCCTGGTGACGATCATCAACCTGAATGCGTTTATCTTTCTGATCGCGGGTACGATCGCCCTTTTCCTGACAAACCGGATAACGTCATCCTTCCTGCTGATCTCCAAGAAAATGCAGGAGGTAAACCTGGGACAGACAAATGAGGAGATCGAGTGGAATCGGAACGATGAGATCGGGGGACTGGTAAAGGAGTATAATAAGATGGTGAAGAAGCTGGAGGAGAGCGCGGTAGCGCTGGCGAAGAGCGAGCGGGAAGGGGCGTGGCGCGAGATGGCCCGGCAGGTGGCGCATGAGATCAAAAACCCGCTGACGCCGATGAAGCTGAGCATCCAGTATTTGCAGAAGGCGATCGACAATAATTCGGCGAATGTGAAGGAGATGGCGGGGAGTGTGGCCAAGACGCTGGTGGAGCAGATCGATCACCTGTCGAAGATCGCGTCCGACTTTTCGCAATTTGCGAATATCGGGAACCCGAAGAAGGAGGTATTCGATCTGCACGAAATGTTGTATTCGCTTACGTCCTTGTATGAGACGACGGAAAATCTGTTGTTCAAGTGGGTGCCGGTGCATCACCGGATCATGGTCTATGCGGACAAGACACAGCTGAACCGGTTGTTCACGAACCTGCTGCAGAATGCAATGGAGGCCTGTGACAGCAATAGCCGGCGGGTGATCAGCGTGAGTGAGGAGATGGGGGATGAGTCGATCATCGTGAAGGTGACGGACAATGGGGAGGGGATACCGGCGGAGATGCAGTCGAAGATCTTTATACCCAATTTCACGACCAAGTCATCGGGGACGGGGTTGGGGCTGGCGATGAGCAAAACGATCGTGGAGCAGGCGAAGGGGAAGATTTGGTTTGAGACGATGGAGGGGGAGGGGACGACCTTCTATGTGGAGTTGCCGATATTACGAGCTACTAAACCGCTGGAAGCGGTTTAAAATCGCCGAAGGGCGATATATGTTAGATCCCCCGGGATTTTTTCCTATTTGTTAAGAACGTTTTGAACTCGTCTCGAGTAAAACTGCTGAGGTTCCTATCCGCCGTGACGCCGGCTTTCCGCGCGGCGAGGACACCATAGCGGATGTCATTATAGCCGCTTATAGAATGGGCGTCGGGGTCGATGGAAATAAGGGCGCCCTTGTCCAGGGCGTAGCCGATCCAGCGCCAGTCCATATCGAGCCGTCGGGGATGGGCGTTGAGCTCGATGACGACGTGGTTGGCGACACAGGCATCTATGATCTTGTGGTGGTCGACGGGGTAGCCGGGGCGGCTGAGGAGGAGGCGGCCGGTGAGGTGGCCGAGGATGGTGGTATAGGGGTTTTCGATGGCGCGTAGCAGCCGTGTCATGGCCTTTTCCTCGCTCATCTTCAGGTTGGAATGGACGGAGGCGATGACGAGGTCGAAGGTGGAAAGGATATCATTGGAATAGTCGAGGGCACCGTCGTTGAGGATATCGCTTTCTATGC
>DATMLR010000153.1:0-8757 GCA_035570015.1 Puia sp. | reverse complement strand
CCAACATGAGAATACTTCTTCAGGTGGGTCAACATCCCAGAATCGACGCCTCCTTAGTGAAAAAAGGGGGGTGGGTCATCATCCCGGAATGGTGGGTCAACATAAATCAGAACAGTGGGTCAACATGGATCAGAATCTACAAATACAGCGAAAAAACGCTGGATTGATTGGTGGGCAAACGAGGCAACTCGATGAATCGGCTGGAGCTGGAAGAAGCGCCGGCACTGTTTCAGAAGTTACATGCCTCGTATGACGAAGGGATGAAAGGGTTGGGGCATGCGAGTATTGCGACGACGGAGAAATGATTTACAGGGCTTGGGCTGGCGGCGCATGCGGAGTATGCGAAGACGTTAGAGCTTCTAAATTTTCTTAGCTTTTTTTGGTCTACGACTGGCCCTTTTTGGCTTGGGCACCTTCTTAAACTTTCCAGTGGCCTTATAATGGGCAATAGCCTCACTAATGATTCGCTTGTCTTCCGCCGTTACAACATGCGGTTCCACCACGAAGTCAACGCCTTTTGGTTCTTTAATGTATCCCATTTATTTTGAATTAAAATATTGTTTGATAAGCTTTGCCGCGGATTCACTCCCTATTGCCATACGCTGACCACCGATGCAATATGCCCCCAGGGTTTCTTCATAGTGCCGAATCAATTTGGTCTTGGAAACGAATGCTACAAATCCTTGGTATCCTTTCTCCCACGATACTTTGCAAGCATACGCAACCAGGTTACCCGGAACCCCCTCGTACTATTTCGGTTTCCCAAAATTAAAAGGGGCACTTTCTATCAGGTGCATAAAAAGGTGGTCCTCATAATCGCTGATACTCAAGACGCCCTGGATAATATTCCGGTTTCCCTGAATTGTCAGCTTGTAGACATTCCTATCGTTCAATTTGGCTTCTCCCTTCCAATCGAATTTCCAACCTGCTTTCTTTGTTACGCCTTTGAGATCTTCCTTAGTCACGGGTGATATTTCGGTCTCGAAGCTATCCCCGGAAATGGTATTTATGATGCTGTTGGTAAGCCTATCTATTTGAATGCCAATATGATATTTCGATCCCTTCACCCTAAGCAAATTTACTAAAAATCTTCTCATCTGTTGAAATAAATTATAGAAGAAAAGCGGCTCAAGATAGGGCCGCCGCGATTTGGCAATACTTTGCCGGGATTAATGGAGGCGATTTACAGGCTCTTATTGAGCTTATAGAGCAAGATGCCAAATTGGGTGTTTTCACCTTTTGATCATAATGCTGTCAGTAGATATCGAATGAATTTCGCTCGTTGGAATTGCAGTGATAGAATGTGTGCTATCATCTTGAACGAAGATAAAATCATTTGTTGTTGCCGCTATGTATTTTTTGCCGCTAATAATTTCGCTTTTTCGAGAGGTATCTCTATAAATGATAACATTATAAAACTTTTTTCTGTTATTCTCCATCGATGATATTTCCGCTCGGGTGTTAATTTTTACGAATGAGAATAAGAATAGCGCAAAGAGGAAAACTTTCATAGGTTGTTTGTCGATAAAATTCCACTTTGTAACAAATACCCAAAAAGCAAATAGACCTGCTGCAGTCAAATAAATTAGAAACAATGAATTTTGTTGGGTAATAGTAAAATACTTTGGATGCTCGTAATAACGCCATACAATAAATGCGCAGGCAATGCAGATAAATGCGCAGGGAATGCAAATCAAAATACCCACAAACCAGGACAATTTTTCAATGTTAATATTCCGAGCGCGTTTAAAGGCTAGGAAGACAGTCACTGGGATTATCATAATTACCACTAACGTCCGAGTTATTCCAAAGGAATAGTCCAAAAGGTTAGAGAAATTCAAATAATTTAGGATGGCAATATTGTATCTTTCACCCCAAAGAAGCATTCTAAAAGCTCCCAGCGACAATATTATTGAGGTTATGATTGTACCAGAAGCTGCTATCTTTTCGACTATGGATTTTTGCTTAGGCTGTTGCATTCAGCTTTTGGTCCGGAATATATGGATTTTGAACTCAGCTCACAATGTGAGTAGTAAAAATGGGTGTTTTAACGGGGGATAGTGGTCCGCAATCAGACGAATGGGAATGAAGGACCGGTGAACCAAACCATCACCTGGGCGCAGCCGACCCTGCCCCAGAAACTACACATCATCGGCGTGGTGAAATACTTGCGTTTAATATTTCGAGGATCTTATTGAAGGTACCAACTTTCGGGGCGGCGGTTCAGGGGCGGGGTTTCAGGTTATTGAAAAACACCTAATGATGCGTGTATCAAATAAAAAAGCACCTAGAAAGTTGCCTCCTAAGTGCTTAATTCCCAGTGTCCCCGCACGGGCTCGAACCGTGGACCCGCTGATTAAGAGTCAGCTGCTCTACCAACTGAGCTACAGAGACAGATATGGATTGGGAACGCGAAATTAGGGAAAAAGGAGGAAATTTGATTCATGAGCAGCCGTTTTTTCTTATTGGCATTTGTGTTTCCATTCCTGTCTATTCCGAACTACAGCTATGCTCAGCGTGACACATCCGTCGACATCTGTATCTATGGCGGCACTTCGGCGGGAGTGATCGCCGGCTATGCGGCAAAACGGCTGGGCAATACCGCCCTGGTCATCGAGCCGGGCGGCCAGGTGGGGGGAATGACGACCGGCGGCCTGGGGGAGACCGATATCGGGAATAAGGGCGCCATCACCGGATTGGCGAGAGATTTTTATCGCCGGGTGGGCGCCCATTATGGTCAGCCCGAGAGTTGGACCTTTGAACCGCATGTAGCGGCAGCCGTTTTCCAGGACTATATCCGGGCCGTACGGCTACCGGTCTTGTACTACTACCGCCTGAAGCAGGTCGAGAAGAATGGGACGGCCATTTCGGGCATCGTGCTCGAGCGGTCAGGGCCCGCAACAGGACCGCAGCTCCGTAAGGTGCATGCCAAGGTCTTTATTGATTGCTCCTATGAAGGCGACCTGATGGCTGCGGCCGGGGTCTCCTATGTTACCGGCCGGGAGGCCAATAGCCTGTTCCATGAGACCTACGACGGCTGGCAACTGCGCGACAAACACCAGTTCCCCGATGGCATCGATCCATACCGGAAGCCGGGCGACCCTTCGAGCGGATTGCTTTGGGGGATCAGCGGCGACTCACCCGATAGTATCGGTGCGGGCGACCGGCGGATACAGGCCTACAACTTTCGCATCTGCCTGACCGACGATCCGGCCAACCGGCTGCCGATCGGCCGGCCGGCGCATTATAACCCAGATCATTACACGCTACTGCTTCGACTCATCGCCGCGCGGCCCGAAGCCGGACTTTCCGCTTACCTCAACATCAACGGGATGCCGAACCATAAGACCGACATCAACAATAACGGCCCCTTCTCCACCGATATGATCGGGATGAACAATGACTATCCTGACGCCTCCTATGCGCAGCGGGAGCGGTTGTGGCAGGCGCATGCCCGGTATACAAAAGGACTGTTGTATTTCCTTGGCCATGATCCACGGGTGCCTCAGGCGTTGCGGGCCGATATGCTGCGGTGGGGTTATCCCAAAGATGAATTCGTATCCACCGGACATTGGACGCCCCAGCTCTATATCCGGGAGGCCCGGCGGATGCGCGGGGAATATGTTATGACAGAGGCCAATTGCGTGGGAAGGGCAACCGTCATGGATGGGATTGGAATGGCGGCCTATACCATGGATTCGCACAATTGCGGGCGGCTGGTCGTTCATGGGATGGTCCGGAACGAAGGCGATGTCCAGATCGGCGGGTTCGGCCCCTATCCGGTGGCGTATCGAAGTATCGTCCCTCAGAGGCGGGAGTGTAGCAATCTCCTGGTCCCGGTCTGCCTTTCGGCTACCCATATCGCTTATGGGTCGATCCGGATGGAGCCGGTCTTTATGGTCCTGGGCGAGTCGGCGGCAGTCGCTGCGCATCTGGCGATCGAAGCGGGCACAACAGTTCAGCAGGTGGATGTGACGAAGTTGCGCACAGTCACCACATCAATAGATCCATAACCGCTTCATCCCCTGATACAGCATCGGGCGGTCGCGGATGCTTTGCATCGAATACGGTCAGGTCTGCGACGGTAAGGACGGCGGAGTCGTTTTCATCGAACAATGCCCCGCTGACAACTCCTGTGGTATCGAGCCTCAGGTGCTTTGCGAAAAAGCGGTATACCGCCTGTCGTTTGGACGGGCCGAAGTCGTGGTGCTCGCCCGGGAGATGGACATTCTCCACGTTAGGTTGCACGCCATACCAGCCATAGATCTTTTGGATATAGGGATATTCCAGCCGCGGGCAATTCTTGGTCCAGTCGCTGTCGTCCGAGACGAGCAGCATGGGGCGCGGCGCCGCCAGGGCAGCAATCTCAACGTTGTTGGTCAGGTGCGTTGGCCGGTGATGGATGGGCATGCCGCTTTCGCAGACGCAGCCCCCAAAGAAATGTGCCGAAACCATGACGACTGGCGCGGAGACTTTTATCCGGCTGTCGATCGCGGTGAGCAGGATCGTTTGGGTGCCGCCGCCGGAAGCGCCGGTAACGGCGATCCTTGATGTGTCGATATCCGGCAGGCTCAGCAGGAAGTCCAGCGCCCTGACGCTGTTGTAGGTTTGTAGTTTGAGGGCCTTGGGAATCTTATGATCGCAGACATGATCATCCCCGAATCCTACCATATCGTAGGCAAAGACGACGGCGCCCATCCGTGCCAGGGTTGCGCACAGCTTCTGCTGCTGCTCCTGGAACCGGCCGTCGGGATGGTAGAAATGCCCATGGGGGGATAGGATGCCCGGCATTGGCGTTTGCGAATGGGAAGGGCGATAAAGATTGCCGGTCAGATAATAACCGGGCAAGGTCTCGATAGCGATATTCTCTACGCTGTATCCTTTCCCGGGATGTGAACCTATCCGGATAACCGTGAGGGGAGCATGCGGCATATGCTGCAGCTCTGCTCCTTCCAGTATGCCCTGCCGGATGAGCGCCGCCCGCTTCTCCCAAGACGGCCGGTCCCGATATTGCGCCGCCAGGTCGTGCAGCACCTGCGCTGCTTGTTCTTCCGTGTAGAAAGCGCCTTGACAGAGCTCGGGTCTGGCTGGGTCGGGTTGCGAAAAAGCCCGGCAGGCTGTCATCAACAGGATGAACAACGCTGCCAGGCAAGGTATCGGGCATTTTGATTTCATCAAAAATCCAGGGAACGAAATTTTCATTCAGGCCAGCCCTCCCTTGAGGTCTTTCTTTAGGTGTTCGACACCTTTTCCGGCGCCCCGCAGCTTAAAGGCCAGGACGAGGGCGCCCAGGCCTCCAGCGATAAAGGCCAACGCCGAATAATAAACGATACTAACCGCGCCCGCCAGCGGGAAATACAGAACCAGCCAGGCGAAGATCAGGGTGAAGATACCCATCATCAGCAGCCAGCCCCAGCCCTTTACGCCGGAATTGTTGAGGTCGAACGCCATCCCCATTAGATAGAATGCGCGGAACATCAACCAAAACCCAAGAAAGAAGGGGAGCGTGACTAAAGTGACACCCGGGAAGGCCATGAGGAATATGCCGATGGCCACGTCGACGATGCCTGAAGTCAGCGTCCAGCCCCAGCCCGAAAGCTGGGCCCGGTTGCCTGAGGCGAAGGCGATCTGGACGAGACCGGCGCAGAAAATAACTACGCTGAACAAAACGCTGAGCCCGACGTACCCTTCCGCCGGCCGAATAAGAATGGCAACCCCCGCGGCGAGGAGCAGCAAGCCTTTGATGGCGAACCACCACCAGTTGCGTACAGCACTGATGGCGCTGGAAACTAAGGTCATGATGAAGAATTTAAGTTAAGAAAATTGATTAGTCTTCAGAGGCTGACCCCTGGGTGCGAAAGGGATGTGCGAGATTGGGCAGGTTGAAAGTTAAGAAAATTTGGCAAAAAAAATAAATTCGCTACTATCTTCGTGGACCCGTAAATACTTTCCATTATGACACAACAGGGAAATTTAGTCCTTCCGATGGGGCTTTGCCTGGAAAACTACAGCTATGCCTATCCGGTCGCTTATATCACGCTGAATATACAGCGCCAGGAATTGAAAATGGCTTACATGGATGTGCAGCCGCAGAAGGCTAACGGCCATACAGTGCTCCTGCTGCATGGAAAGAATTTCTGCGGAGCCTATTGGGGGCAAACGGCGAAGGAACTGGCAGGAAGAGGATACCGGGTGATTGTGCCGGATCAGATCGGATTCGGCAAGTCGTCCAAGCCGGAGATGCTGCAGTATACGTTTCAGCAATTGGCCGCAGCGACCAAAGCGGTGTTGGACAGTGCGGGAGTAGGCCAAGTTATTGTACTTGCCCATTCAATGGGTGGAATGGTCGGGACACGATTCACGTTGTTATACCCGGACCGGGTGGAGAAATTCATTCTGGAAGACCCGATCGGACTGGAGGATTGGAAGCTCAAGGTCCCTTACCTGGGCGTGGACGCGTGGTTCGAACAAGAGCTGAACCAGAACTATGACTCGCTGAAGAAATATGAGCTGGAGAGTTACTACCACGGCAGTTGGTCGCCAGCCTATGACGAATGGCTGAATATCTATGCGGGCTGGATGCTTAGCCCGGAATACCGGCGGATTGCCTGGAATTCAGCACTCACCTACGATATGATCTTTACGCAGCCGGTTTGTTACGAATTTGGCGGGATCAGGGCCCCGTCGATGCTGATCGTGGGTGAACTGGATCGGACGGCACTTGGAAAGAACCTGGTCCCCGAAAGTGTAGCGAGAACGATGGGTAATTACCCCGAACTGGGCCGGGTAACCGCTGCGAAGATCCCTGGATGCCGGTTGGTGGAGTTGCCGGGTGTGGGGCACGTGCCGCATGTGGAGGTCTTTGACCAATTCATGGGAACTGTGCTGAGTTTTCTGTAGGCTATTCGCTCTTTAGACTTTTTACCGGATTTGCCAAAGCGGCCCGGACAGTTTGGAAGCAAATGGTGGAAAACGCGATCAGCAGCACGATGGCGGTAGTGATCGCAAATACCGTCCAGCCAATCGGTACCCGCTCGGTGAAGTCCTGAAGCCACTTCCTCATCGCCAGCCAGGCCACCGGCCCCGCGATGACAAGCGCAAAAATCACCAGTTTCATAAAGTCCTTTGCCAGCAACCCGATAAGCGCCGGGACGGTCGCGCCGAGCACCTTGCGGATACCGATTTCTTTGCTGCGCTGTTCGGCGCTGAAGGTGGCAAGGCCAAAAAGGCCCATACAGGAAATAACGATCGCTATGATAGTAAAGTAATTCACGAGAGAGGATAGCCTTTTATCGGAAAGATAGTTCCGTTGAAAGTCCTCATCCAAAAAGCTGTAATCAAATGGTTCTCCGGGGTCCAGTTTGTGCCATTCGGCTGCAATCGACGCAAGCAGCGCATCGACATTACCGGTGGTCGCATGGACCACGGCATAATTGTAAACGATATTGCTGTCCAGGAAGAACCCATATGACTCAATCGGGCGGTGAAGGTCTTCGAAATGAAAATTTTTAACTACGCCGATCACTTCCGAAGTGTCCGCGATGCCTTTGTACACGCTGCATATCCTTTTTCCGATAGCGCCTTCCGGTGATGCAAACCCCAACCTTTCCGCCGCGACTTCATTCAGAATAATATGCCTGTTCCTGTCGGGGCGGATGTACTCCCTGGAGAACAGGCGCCCAGCCACGGGTTTGATGCCGAGGGTTTGTAAGTAGCTTTCATCCACATGGTTTAACATGATCAGGGGTCCGGCATCCACACCTGTGCCTTCCCGATGAAAATTATCGCTGCTCGGGTTGGATATCCCCGGGTAATACGTGGACGCTCCTACCGAAAGGATCCCGCTGTTCTTTTCCAGTTCCAGCTTCAATGCCGGATAGATGTCTCTGGCCTGCCGGCTGGGTAGGGGGATGACCAATTGCCGGTCCTTTGCAAAACCCATGTCAACGGATCGGAGGAACAGCATCTGGCGGGAAATGATGATCGCGGAAATGATCAGGACCACGGATATGGAATACTGTAATACCACCAACACCCTCCGAACGGATAAGGCTGCAAGGGAATTGTAAAGACTCCCCCTGAGTACTTTCGCCGGCTGAAAGGAGGAAAGGTAGAAGGCTGGATATATTCCGGAGATGATGCCGGTCAACAGCGAGAGCCCCAGAAACAGCGCGGTCATCCGGAGATGGGTGGAATCGAACAGCGATAGTCTACCGCTTGAAAGACCTTCGAAAAGTGGTATCAGGAGCTCCGCCATGGCCAGCGCGAGGAGAAAGGCGATGAGCGACATTAGCGAGGATTCGCCGAGGAACTGGCGGATAAGGCTGCTTCTTTCAGCGCCCAGAACTTTACGGATCCCCACTTCGCCAGACCGTTTGGACGACCGGGCGGTAGAGAGGTTCATGAAGTTGATACAGGCGATCAGCAGGACAAACGCAGCTACTGACCCCAGGATGTACAGATAGGAAACACTCCCCGAAGGAGTGGGTTCCATCATGTCGGCGTGGAGGTGAATGTCACCGACCGGCAGCAGGAATTGCCTTCTGTAAAAACCCGCTTCCCTCAATGCCTTTCCCGCGTACTTTTCGACAAACGAGGGAAATTTTGTCTCCAGCTTTTTCGGGTCAGTTCCCGGTCTTAGCAACAAGTAAGTCGTATACAGGTTGTCAAATACCATATTGACGCCATCTTTCTTCATACGTTCTTCCAAATCGCCGCCATAAATGGAAATAAAGAAATTGGCATCGATATGAGAGG
>DATMLR010000152.1:0-6683 GCA_035570015.1 Puia sp. | reverse complement strand
ACGACGGCATCGGATGTGCATCAGCAAGTGCTGGATTATTTGAAAGAGAACAGGAAGGAGATCTGGGTGACTACGTTTATGGATGCGATGAGGTGGGCGATGAGTCATTCGCAAAGAGGGAAGTAGTCAGCGCATAGACGGCGAAGGAAGCCAGCCAATGTTCGCCCATATAGTCGCCGCTCGCAACCTGAGGCAAGGCTTCCGTGAGATGGCGGTTGGCCAGCAGGTAAAGCCGGTCACGGTTCCCGGGAGAACCGAGCGGAGCGAAGGTTCCGAACAAGGACGGGCGAGGAACGATGCCCGGCCGAAGTTCTCCGGGCAATGCCATAGAGGTCCCAGGCACGGCTGAGGTTGAGGCCGTCGAGGTGGACGAGCTTGCCGTCGGAACGATCTTGCACTTGTCCGGGCTGAAGGTCGAAGTCGGGACGGGCCAGGGCGGGCAGGAATTTGACCAGCCAGGTATGGTATGCGGGTGCGGGTAAGATGCGCCACATCAGGTCGGCTTCTTCGAGGGCGGGACTCAGGAAGTCATTGCCGCCGGGTTCCCAGGAAATCGGGTAATTGGTATCGTTCTTATAAAACCGGATGGCGGTCCGAAGGATGGTTCTCTTCAGTGTATCGTCTTTGGTGCGGGTGGCATAGTCCCAGGCAAGCCGGAGCGCGAAGGCGAGGTTGGTATGTTCGCCTACCCTAACGGGATAGTTCATCTTGGGGAGATAGGCGATGAAGAGCCGGGAGATCCGGTGGGCCAGCGGTGCGACGTTACTGCTAAGTTCCTGACCGAGGGGGTCGTTCCAGCTGAGGAGTTCGTCCTGGAGTTGAAGGAGCCAGGCCCAGCCGTAGGTGCGTTCGAAGCTTTCATTGTCTTTGGTGCTGAAGATGCGCACTTCGCCGCGGATGTTGGCGGCGGAGAGGTTTTCCTTCAATTTTTCTCTTATTTCTTCGGCGCGGGGGGTAGCTGGATAGAGTTTGAGGAGGCGGACGAGCATCCAGTGGCCGTGGACGCTGGAATGCCAGTCGTAGCAGCCATAGAAGGCCGGGTGGTAAAGCCGAGGTTTCACGGCGAGCGTGCTATCGGTGAAGGAGATGCCGGTCTTGTAAGGGAATTCGCGCTGCATGCAGCGGAGGGGAAGGTCGACGAAGTGGGCGGCGCCTGCGGGAGTGAGGAAGGCCTGGCCGGCCCGGATCTCATATTGAGGTTCCTGGGCGGTCGCGGTGAGGGTCATTGTTAATACTATCAGGATGTAGCAGGCGGCTCTCATATTTTCACAATCTATGGTTTTTTGGCTTAGGCGAGTGTCGGGGAAAATCGGTAAATTCCGGAATGGGAAATCACAAATCATTTTGTTTCGTGTTGCTTGCGGGTTGCACGTTCTCGGCTGCGGCCCAGGAGCATTTCATCAAACATACTATTTCTGCCGACTTCATTTCGGAAGGGGTGGCAATTGCGGATGTGAACAATGACGGGAGGCCCGATATTCTTGCGGGCGCTTATTGGTTTGAGGCGCCAAACTGGACCAGGCATGCTATCGACACGCCGCGACACTATGACCCTATCACCCAGTTCAGTAATTCCTTTCTCGATTTCAGTATGGATGTCAACCAGGATGGCTGGATGGACCTGATCAGGGTTAGTCTGCCCGGTGAGGAGATTGTCTGGTATGAGAATCCGGGCCGGCGGCCGGGGTATTGGCGAATGCATCCGATCCTGTCGCATGCGGGCAATGAGTCGCCGATGTTGGTGGATGTCGATGGCGATGGACGGCCGGATATCCTTTGCAATGATTGGGTCGCTAAGGAAATGATCTGGATGAAGTCGCCTTCTTCGAAGGGGGATACGACCTGGACTCGCCATGTTATTGCGCGGGGTGATCTCGCGACGGGACGATACACGCATGGATTGGGATTTTTTGACATGAATGGCGACGGTCGGGCCGATGTCGTGATCACCAAAGGTTGGTGGGAGCGGCCGTTGGATGCAACGCAGGAGAACTGGGTCTTTCATCCTGCCGATCTGGGGGAGGACTGTGCGCAAATGTATCAGCTGGATATTCGCGGAAACGGGGTTATGAATATTGTTACGTCTTCGGCACATCGATATGGGATCTGGTGGCACGAGCCGACATCCGATCCTCGGGTCTGGATCCATCACCTGATTGATAGCAGTGTTTCCGAGACGCATTCGCTGGCCATGGCGGATCTCAATGGGGACGGGCATCCCGACCTGGTGACCGGGAAACGCTGGTATGCGCATAACGGAGAGGATCCTGGCGGCCATGATCCGGCAATTCTGAATTGGTATGAGTTTCAACCAGGCGTACGGCCGATGTGGGTACGGCATTTGATCGATACGAATTCGGGGGTGGGTGAGCAGGTACTGGTCAAGGATATGAATGGGGATGGGAAGGTCGATATCGTCGTGGCGAATAAGAAGGGGGTGTTTTGGTTTGAGCAGCGGTGAATTTCCAAAAATTCAGAAGCGGATCGTATTGTGATGAAGGGCAGGTCGGAGTTCGCAAAATGCGAATTTCCGGGGTAATCAGTTGGCTAATGCACCAATAAGGAGTTTGGCACACAAATGATAATCATTGTCTTTGGGATTAAGTTTTTTGATCATCGAATGTTGATCGAGTTAATTCCAAGACAAAAGTTCGCATTTTGCGAACTGCAAATGGCTGGAATAGAGCGTGATGGATCATTCGGTCGGTTTAATTTCGGATAATACGCCGGCCCAGGGAATCGGGGGGGCCGATGATCTCGTTCATCTTCTTTTCGAAGGCGGCGCGGGTGATCGTTTTGCCGGATGGGATCTTCATATTTTTCGCATCGACGGCAGGGCTAAGCCGCGTGGCGGTAAAAACGGTGCTGCCGTTGTCGTTGTCGAGTTTAAGGATAGCGCCGGGTAGACCGCCGAATCGGTCGGGGCCGATGGGGGCGGGGATATCTTCGCAGTACCAGGCGACGATAGCGGCACGGGTGCCGGGTGAGACGGATTGGCCATGGGGTAAGGCGGCGGCACCGGGCGAGGCGGCGGTAGCCTTTTTGCAGAGGTGGCCAAGGATGGTGAGGGTGTCTGTGGATAGCTTCCAAGGCAGGGAACGGATGCTGTCGTTTATCACATATTGTACATCGGCGAGCGTGGTTTGCTCGAGCAGCTGGCCGCTCGAATAATTGCGAACCAGTACGCCCCCATCGCCGGGGCCGCCAAATCGCATTACAATACGGTTTCCGCCCGGGCCCTGATTATCGAAGGGGTCTGGAGATTCGTCTTTTGGGACGGCGTTGTAGAAGCAAACACTGTCGCGGTACAACAATTCATACTGGCCGGTCTGAAATTGGGGGACCATCGCCTTCATCTGTTCGTCATCGATATGGCGCCACGCATCGATCTTTCGTTCATAGAAGATCGTGCCTTGCAGATGTTGAGCGGTGAGGGGCAGCGAGGCGACTAGAAAGGAAAGTACAAGAAAGGTCAGCAGAGGAAGGATTCGAATGGTCATGGATGATTGTTTGGGGCAAATCTAGCGGGCCCTGATGTTAATCAACGCTGGCTTAAGGTTAATTAAGGTTAATCGGAGTTTTCCGGTTGTCCGGCCGCGTATATTTGCTGCATGGCCAAGAGGATTCGTATGGTATTTCCATTGTCGGCGCCGCTGATGATCCTTGCGTTTGTCGGTATCGCCAGCTTCCAGGTCTATTGGACGCGGAAACTCTATGGGGATGAGTGGACGCAGTTGAGGAAAGAAACGGATATCGCTTTCCGGGATGTGGTATATAAGCTGCAAATGCAGCATTTCAGCAAAGACACCTTTTTTACAAAGCATGATCTGCCGCCGAATCTTTTCCTGTTCAATTTACTGGATAGCATGCGTACGCGGTTCGTCGATTCATTCGGACCGGGGTCGCTTCCCGGGGCCGAGCGCAACCTGACCATCTCCATTCAAACGTTCGAAGGCCGGGATAGCGTCGGGCCGGGCGTGCAGGACCGCTTTTTTCGCGCCGATAGCGGGGCGCCTCACGTGATGAGATATTTCAATTCCCGGAAAGATTCGGAGCCTCCCCTTTCGGTCGCGCAGATCGATTCCGCCTATACAATCGAGCTGCTGAAAAGTCATATTACCATTCCGTTCCGGATCGAGCGGATCCAGGGGCCGCCTGGCAAGTTGGACCAACCGCCGCCGCCGGATAAACTGCAAACCAACTTTCTGTATGTGGGGTTGTCGAAAGCTTATGCGTATCAGGCTTCGTTTGGCAGCCCGGTCCGGTATATCCTGGGCCGGATGGGGTGGCCGATAGCGTTAGGGCTTTTGTTGCTGGGGTTCACGGCGTTGGCGTTTGTCGTGCTGTACCGCAACCTGCAACAGCAGCAGCGGCTGGCTCAATATAAGAACGACTTTATCAGCAATATGACCCATGAGCTGAAGACACCGATCTCGACGATCAAGGTGGCGGTGGAGGCCTTGAGGCATTTCGATGCGTTGGACGATCCCAACCGCACGAGGGAATATTTGGATATTTCGGCTCTGGAATTGCAGCGACTATCGCTACTCGTGGATAAAGTGCTGAAGCTATCGCAGTTCGAGAACCGGGTTATGGAGTTCCGGCTGACGACATTCGATCTGCGGGAACTGGCTGCTGAAGTGATCGCGGAGATGCGGCTTCCTCTTGAAAAGGCAGGGGCCGTAGTGCAGATAGCGGGGGCGCGGGCGGGCGACGCGCAAGGGACACGGGCGGGCGACGCGCAGGGGGCACGGGCGGGCGACACGGAGGGCGCGGGGGCGGAGGCAGGATTTGAGGTGCGGGCGGACCGGAGCCATTTGAGCAGTGTGATCCTGAATCTTCTCGATAATGCACTAAAATATAGTAAAGGGGCACCGGTGATCACGGTGCAGGTTTGGCGGGAGGAAGAGATGGTGTCCTTGTCCGTGACCGATAATGGGGTCGGGATACCGGCGGTGTATCTGGGGCGCGTTTTTGATAAATTCTTCCGGGTGCCTGCGGACGACCACCATAATATCAAAGGTCATGGATTGGGGTTGAATTATGTTCAGCATATCGTGCAGGCGCACCGGGGGATAGTCGCGGTTGAGAGCAAGGAGGGAAAAGGCAGTACGTTCACCATCAAATTGCGGGCGGCATGAGCAGAATCAGAGTTTTGTATGCCGAGGATGAAATCTTTCTGGGGAAGATCGTCAAGGAGACGCTGGACAGCCGGGGGTTCGAGGTCATTATGGTAACGAATGGCGCGGCGGTGCTGCCGGCCTATCAGGCAGAGAAGCCGGATATCTGTGTGCTGGATATCATGATGCCGAACCGGAATGGGTTTGAGGTAGCCGGGGATATTCGTGCGGTAGATGAGGATATCCCGATCATCTTTTTGACAGCGAAGACCCAAACGGAGGACCTGGTGCAGGGGTTCCGGACGGGTGCGAACGATTATATCCGGAAGCCTTTTAGTATGGAGGAGCTGATCGTGCGGATAGAAAATACGTTGCGCGTACGGCGGGGCGTGTCTGGCGGGGTTGGTGGGATTGGCAGCGGCATTTCGGAGATGATTGCGATCGGGAATTATGTGTTTCATCCCTACCGGCAGGTACTGGCCGGGGAAGGGGAGGAAAGAAAATTATCGTATCGGGAAAATGAGCTGTTGCGGCAGTTGTGGCTGGGGCGGGATCATATTATCGCGCGAGAAGATATCCTGCAGGCAATCTGGGGGAACGACTCTTTTCTGAACAGCCGGAACCTGGACGTATACGTGACCAAACTGCGCGGGTACCTGCGGGGGGATGAGCGAGTGGAGATCCTTACAATCAAGGGGGTCGGATATCGTTTTGTGCTACCGTAATTTTAACTTCCATTAACCTTAGACATGCGTTGATTAACCCGAAGCAGGCGAGAGCCAGGGTATTTTTGGCGAAATAAGTAATTGAAATGCCAAAGATTCTTCTGCTAGGGGGGGTGCTGATGTTCCTGACCACTGCAAACGGGCAGCGGGTTATTCTCAAAGGAAAAGTTGTGGATTCGGTGTCCCGGAAGGGGCTGGCTTCGGCGACGATCTCACTCGTGAGGGCGGCGGACTCGGCCTTGTTGACATTCGGGATCGCGGATTCGACGGGTGCGTTCCGATTGGCGACGGTCGGCAGCGGACCTTTTCTTGTGTCTATTTCCTATACGGGGTACCAGCCCGTCTGGCGGCCGTTGACGGATGGGGGAAATGAGCTGGGGGAAATCGTACTCACGCCGTATGGATTGTTGCGGGCGGCGCAGGTTAATGGAAGGCGGCCGCCAGTGGAGATCACGGGTGACACGATCGAGTTCAATGCGGAAAATTTCAAGACCCAGCCGAATGCGGTCGTCGAGGATATGCTGCGCAAGATCCCGGGAGTGACGATAGAGAGTGACGGTACGGTGAAGGTGAATGGGCAGATCGTTCGACGGATCCTGGTCAATGGAAAAGAGTTTTTTACCGGGGACGTCAAGATGGCGACGAAGAACCTGAATGCCGATGCTGTGGATAAGCTGCAGGTCTTTGACCGGAAGAGCGATCAGGCGAGCTTCACGGGGGTGGATGACGGGAATAGCGAAAAGACGATCAACATTCAGCTGAAGAAAGATAGAAATTTGGCGACGTTTGGGAAGGTGGGGGCAGGTGCGGGGCGCGACCGCGGGTTCGGCGGAAGCGG
>DATMLR010000151.1:0-18493 GCA_035570015.1 Puia sp. | reverse complement strand
TCACGCTGGATTTCGGCAAGGTCAGGGCAGTGAATGCGATCCACTCCTCTTCATTCAATGATGGCAGCTACGCGGGGAACCCGTTGGGGTTTGTATTTACGACGAGCTCGGGGAACTTCTATGTGGCGGGGGATACGGCATTGACGATGGATATGCAGCTGATCCCGCTGTGGGCCAAGCTGGATTTCTCGGTCATGCCGATCGGCGGAAACTTTACGATGGATGTAGCCGATGCGATCCATGCCGCGGATTTTGTCAAATGCGATACGGTCGTCGGGATACACTACAATACATGGCCGATGATTGCTATAGATACGGAGAAGGCGAAAGCTGATTTCAAAGCGGCGGGGAAAAAGCTGCTGCTGCCGTCGTCGGGCGATACCATTGAGGTGTGAGTTATTTGATCTTGACAGCGATCGTCGGGTAAGTCTGGAAAACATTAGAGATCGTATTTATATGATAATATAGGTTGATCTTCGATCCTACGGCCAGATTCTTGCCGAGGTTGAACCAGATTTGCGGTTCGCCAAAAAAGAAAAACCGTTTTCCGCTTTCACCGGCGGTAGCCGCGTCGCCATGGTTCCTGTTCTCCGTCCAGAGATTTACATCTCCTGCCAGTTCCAATTTATAATGCAGCAGTCCTTTCCACCAATACAAAGTGTAGATCGGATCGCTGGTGGGCCGGTCATATGCTACATATTTGTAATCCAGCACGCTGGTGAAAAAGGCGCCTTCCCAGCGGAAGGGGATCTCGGCGCCGGTCTGGAAGGTATTGGTGATATAGTAGCTGTACTGTCTCGGGTTGGTGACCCCGGCGCCGCCGCTGTAGCCGAACTGCCAAAAGATCATGGGTTGCCAGGCCCGGAAGGACTGGGTAACCTGGCAAAAGAATTTTCCGATGTTATTGCCGGCGCCAAGCAGGTCGGCTTCTGTCCTTAGCAGGAATCCGCCGGGTTTGATAAAAGCGCGGCCGGAATCGCGGGTCTTGAAATATTCGAAATAGAGGGTGGGGAAGTTGGATGGATTTTCCGCGGGGTCGACGGTATGGCGGAGGTCGTAGTGGAGTTGGAGGTTCTGGGCCCTTATGGTGGCAGCAAGCAGAAAGGACAGGAGGAGCAGGGTGCCGGCGCGGGGCTGGGTTGTGCTCAGGGAAAATGTGGGGATTTGCATATGCAAATGATTTGACGGGAAAGGTCCGGGATTGGATTGCGGAAGTGCGGAATTGACACGGAATTGTAGCGGAATTCTCGATATTTGAGGCCCATGATAATGAATGAGGTGGACTTTACTGTCTTCGATGCGCTGTTTAGGGAAGCCTGCAGGAAATGTTTTGGGCACTCCCTGACCGAGCCGTTGACCGAGACGGAAAGCAGGTTAATGTATGCGCGGATCCTTGAAGAGACGGGGTTGGTGATCGGGTGGAAAAGTTTAAAGAATTATTCGGTGTTTTTGTCGTCGCCTGCCCTGGCAAAACAGGAGAATCCTTCGGTTGCTACGTTGGATACCTTATCGCGGTACGTGATTGGTGCGCCTTATGTGACGGAGCCGGAGCGGAAAAGAGAGGCGGGGCATTATCCGTATTGGTATGAGTACAAGGCGGGATGGATTGGACGGGGGGTATCGCCTGCGGCGGCTAAGCCGGAGCGGAAGAAAGCGCCGGTGTGGCGATGGTTTTGGGCGGCGTTTTGGTGGAGGGTAGTATTGGGTTGCGTGTTGGTAGCGATTGTACTGGTTGTGATTCTGATAGTCTTGATTCCGGGTGGATCACGGGGAGGATTTTCCAATCGTTTTGGGGATGTTACGGATGATTCGCTGAAAGCTGAGGGGTGGTGGGTGAAGACGCCGGATACCGGGTACTGGAACCGGCGTGGGGAGATGACAGGTTGTCTGACCTTGTATACGTTAAGAGGGGACAATTGGCCTGATTCGGTGAACCGGCCGGTGATCCGAAATCTCCTGATGCATCGGATCGATTGTGATTGCTGGACGCTGGAGGTCCATCTGAAGGATTTTGTTCCGGCACAGAACTGGCAGCAGGCCGGGATCTTGCTGATGGAGGACACGGGATTTAAGGGTACCAGCCTCCGTTTATCAATAGCCTTTAATGACTACAATGGTGTTTATCCGCGCTCGGGAACAATTATTTTGCAAGCTATTATTTCACGGGGGGCAGGGGAAGACAAGCCGGAGGAGCTTGCGCATATTCCCCTAATTCAGGCCGACAGTTTGCGCAGCCATCCGGAAATTGCCCAGTCGCTGGCGCATACCGCGCTGCGGATTGAAAGGAGCGGGAGATTGTTCCGTCTCCTTTATGCGGATGGGGTGGCTAAGAATACTTCATTTAAGGAGATATACAGCCATGAGTTCCTGATCAAGCCACGCTATGTCGGGTTGTTTGCGTTGCGGGGGTATGTCGACTCGTCGGCCGCAGTGCCGGCACGATTTACTTATTTTGGGCTGGATTGTTGCAAACTTCGTTAAAACAGTCTTTCACCCGGCGGGCGGATACCCTCCAGGCGGATATAGATGGTCGTTTGGCCAAGCGTGTGGGTCTGGTGTTCAAAGGCCTTTTCGAAGAGGGCGAATCGGCTCACTTTCTGGCCGCGCATGTCGACTTCTTCGCCGAATTTGGCGGGATCGAAGTCTTTCAGGTCCTGGATGGCGATGTCAAAACTTTTAGTGACATAATAGACGACCGAGTCCTTCGCCTGCGCGGTTGGGCTTTTTTCAAGGCCCTGGGGGAAACCCGCAGTCACCCCGGTTGCAAAACGCATCAAACCGGCATTGCCGGAGGCCAGGTGAAGCATTTGCTGGGCGAAGCTGCGGATGCTGTCGACAGCTTTGAAAGAATATTTGTCTGCGGGCATGGCATCAAGGTACTCGAGCGTATAGGATTTCGCGCGTTCCCAATCCCTTATAAACTGTGCCTTTATCGAGTCCCCCGTGAGGTTTTGCGCGGTAGCTGAGATGGAAAGTTGAACCAGAAATAGCGCGGATAAAAAAACGGCAATCGTTTTAGTGATTAAATGGCGCATAGACAATGGTGTTTAGTGGACCGCTAAAGTAGCGAAATTTATTTAAAATAGCCTTCGGGTATGGTCCGCCAGAGGTCGTGAGAAAGGTGGCCGACCAGCAGTTCATAGACCAGGTAGACGGGCCAGAAGATATAGTGGATAAGCAACAAGATCCAGTTGTGGTTATAATGCCAACTGATCATTAGCGTATACAGGCCGAGAAGGAAATAAATGATGCCGGAGGTTCTTCTGTTGTCCATGTTTGGTGCGTTGATGGATGAAAAAATATTATTTTTACGAAATGAACTCTTTTCATCGCTTGCTACTGCTTTCCTGGTCTTTCAGCGTCATGTCCGGCTGCGATTCGCCGGACAAAAAAACCGCTCATCGGCATGGCAGGCCGGACAGCGCGGCTACCGAAAATACTGAATTTTTACGACCCGACGTCTTCTCTGTTTCCCCGGACAAGATAGAAGGCTGTCTTGGCCTTTATACCTATGATTCACTAAATATCGACTTTGACAGCCTCGATGTGGACAAGGGGAAGAAGATCCTGGCTACGAAAACAACCGAATTTGCCTTTCTCCGGCTTCATCATAAGGATATCTATCTCCCCTATGATCGTGCAAAGAGCGGGCCGATTGATAAAAAGACCAATAAAGAGGTATACCGGGGAAATGATTACACGGTTATACTAATCACGCGCAGGGTGCGGGAGGAGGGGGAGTCGGAGTGGTCGACGGGGACGCTGGAGATCATCTTTTCGGAAAAGCATTTTTTGATCAAGATAAGGGGGCTTTCGGGGTGTTAGGGAATACAATGATTGTTTGAACCGGGCGAGCCCGGTTCAAGGGGGGACCGGTCCAAAGGACCGGTCCCAAGGCTGTTGGGGGGATGGGATGTTACAAGTGGATGGCTTCGCCGTAGGCAGCTTCGATGGCATCCTTGACAGATTCGCTGATCGTCGGGTGGGGGTGGATGCTGTCGAGCACTTCGTGGTAGGTGGTCTCGAGCTTGCGGCCGACGACAGTCTCAATGATGATCTCCGTTACGTTATAACCGATCATGTGCGTGCCGAGCCATTCGCCGTATTTGGCGTCAAAGACTACTTTGACGAACCCCTCTGTGTGGCCGACGCCGGTGGCTTTGCCCGACGCTGTCAGCGGGAATTTACCCACTTTGACCTCATAGCCGGCGTCGCGGGCTTGTTTCTCGGTCATACCGACGGAGGCGATCTCCGGGGTGCAGTACGTACAACCGGGGACGTTGCCATAGTCGAGCGCTTCAGGCTGGTGCGCGTATTTCTTTTCTCCGTAAGCGATATTCTCGACGCAGATGATGCCCTCCTTAGTGGACACGTGTGCGAGGGCCTGGCCGGGGACACAGTCACCTACGGAATAGATGCCGGGGACATTGGTCTGGTAGTATTTATCGACGACGATCTTTCCTTTATCCGTCTTGATGCCCAGGGTCTCCAGGCCGATGTTTTCGATGTTGGCGCTGATGCCGATGGCGCTCAGGACAATGTCAGCTTCGAGGGTGACTTCTCCGGTAGCTGTTTTCACTTTTGCTTTTACGCCGTTGCCGCTGGTATCGACGCTGGTCACTTCGCTGCCGGTCAGGATGTCGATGCCGTATTTCTTGTAGATCTTTTCCAGTTCCTTTGAAATCTCTTCGTCTTCGAGGGGAACGATGCGAGGCAGGAATTCGACGACCGTGACTTTGGTGCCCATGCTGTAATAGAAGTAGGCAAATTCAACGCCGATGGCGCCGCTGCCGACGATGATGATGCTGTTGGGCTTACCGGGCAAGGTCATGGCTTCGCGGTAACCGATCACCTTTTTCCCATCCTGTTTGAGGTTGGGGAGCTCGCGGCTGCGGGCTCCGGTGGCGACGATTATGTGTTTGCCTTCCACGATCTGGGTTTTCCCGTCGGCGCCGGTCACTTCAATCTGGCCTTTCGCTTTGAGCTTACCGGTGCCCATGATCACGTCAATCTTGTTCTTTCGCATCAAGAACTGGACGCCTTTGCTCATTTTGTCGGCTACACCGCGGGAGCGCTTGATCACGGCCGGGAAGTCGGCGGAGCCGCTGGCTTCGATGCCGTATTCTTTAGAGTGGAGAATATCCTGATATACCTGGGCGCTTTTCAGCAGGGCTTTGGTTGGGATACAGCCCCAGTTAAGACAGACCCCGCCTAGGAGTTCCTTTTCAATGATTGCAACTTTAAAGCCTAACTGTGCCGCACGGATGGCGGAGGGATAGCCTCCGGTACCACTCCCGAGCACGACTACATCGTATGCCATTTTTTATCGGTTTTGACCCGCGAAGCTACGGCAAAAAGAGTAGATTTGCGCCGAAATCAGATTACCGATGAAATTGGATATTTTAGCAATAGCCGTGCATCCGGATGACGTAGAACTAGGCTGTTCAGGGACTTTGCTGATGGAGAAGGCGAATGGAAAACGAACGGGAATTGTGGACCTTACCCGGGGAGAACTGGGGACGAGGGGGACGCCTGAGCTGAGGGCGGAGGAGGCGGAAAGGGCGGCGGAGATCCTCCGGGTAGATGTGCGGGAGAACCTGGGAATGGCCGATGGGTTTTTCCAAAATGACGAGGAGCATCAGCGGCTACTGATCCGGGCTATCCGGAAGTACCGGCCGGAGGTCGTACTGGGTAATGCGCTGGAGGACCGGCATCCGGACCATGGCCGGGCGGGTCATCTGATCCGGGATGCTTGTTTCCTGAGCGGGTTGCGGAAGGTGGAAACGACAGATGAAACCGGGGGGCCACAGGAGAACTGGCGGCCGAAGTATATCTTCCATTACATCCAGGACAGGTATATTGAGCCAAGCTTTGTTTATGACATTTCGCCGGTTTTCGAGGCAAAATTGGAGTCTATCCGGGCGTATACATCCCAGTTCCATTCCAGAAGCTATACCGCAGATGAGCCACAGACGTACATTTCGAGTCCGGAATTCCTGAAAGCGATCATCGGGAGACACCAGATGTTTGGCAAAATGATCGGGGTGTCTTTTGCGGAGGGGTTTGTGACGGAAAAGATGATCGGGATCAGGGGTTTCGATGCATTTATCCAAATGGATACCTGAACCCACAATTTTAACATTAGGAACGCGTTGAAAAGGAGTACTTTTGCGCCATATAATCATCATTTAATCGGCTTATCATGTCTTTGTCCGTGTCTTTGCCAAAATTTTCGTCCGGCCCACAGTCCTTTCATACAGAACTGAAGAAAAGAATCAGCAACTATTTCGAGGAAGTCGGTAAAGCGAAAACGGGGGATTACAGTTTGTTCCTCAAGGCAGTCATCCTGATGGTCAGCTTTGTCTTTATCTATATCCATCTCGTCTTTTTTACGCCGAACGCCTTCTGGTGTATTGTAGAAAGTGTGCTGCTGGGCGGGGTGGTAGCGGCGATCGGGTTCAATGTCATGCATGACGGGGCGCATGGGAGTTTCTCCAAGTACAGATGGGTGAATGGGCTTGCAGCCTTTTCGTTGAATATCCTGGGCGGCAACAGCTTTATGTGGAATATGAAGCACAATGTCGTACATCATTCCTATACCAATGTAGAAGGTGTGGATGACGATATCGATATCCAGCCGTGGATGCGGATGACAGAAGCACAGAAGCGGTACCGGTTGCACCGGTATCAACACCTGTATTTCTGGTTTTTCTACAGCATCCTGTATATCTTCTGGATCTTTCTTCTGGATTATCAGAAATATTTCAAGCATAAGGTAGGGTCGATGCCGTTGAAGAAGATGAGCCTGACAGATCATTTTGTGTTCTGGGGTTTCAAGTTGTTCCACGCCTTCCTGTTTGTATTTCTGCCGATCTACCGGCTAGGTTGGTTTGATTGGATGGTCAGCTTCACGATCTTTACGATGGTGGCGGGTTTTGTGTTGAGCATGGTCTTTCAATTGGCCCATACTGTCCAGGATACGGCCTTCCCGACAGCGGATGTCGTCACGGGCAAGATGGAGGATGAATGGGCTATCCACCAAATCCGTACCACGGCCAATTTTGCCACCCGGAACCCGGTGGTCAGCTGGCTGGTTGGCGGGTTGAATTTCCAGATCGAGCATCATCTATTCCCTAAAATATCTCACATTCACTATCCGGCAATCAGCAAGATTATCCGGCAGGCCTGCCTGGAGTATGGGCTGGTATACATCGAATATCCGCGGGTCCACAAGGCCGTGGCGTCGCATGTGGCTTTTCTGCGTCAGATGGGGCGGAAGTAGTATTTTCCTTAATTTTGCGGCTCATGAACCGGGCGGAGCCCGGTTCGCATTTCGGCCTTTAAGGTCGAAATGCAGACATAAACGGAGTTGCGACAAAAAATTAAATTTTCGCACAATTTTTTGTCGCAATTCAAATAAACGATATGAGCAAAGTCAAGGTTGGTCTCGTGCAGATGAGTTGTTCGGCTGACAAAGCCGCCAACCTGCAAAAGGCGATGGGCAAGGTCCGTGAAGCGGCTGCCGGCGGGGCACAGATCATTTGTCTGCAGGAGCTGTTCACATCCCTTTATTTCTGCGACGTCGAGGATTATGAAAACTTCAAGCTGGCGGAGGAGATCCCCGGTCCGTCCACGGAAGCGTTGGGCAAGCTGGCGGCGGAGCTAAAGGTGGTTATTGTGGCCAGTCTCTTCGAAAAGCGGGCGCAAGGTATCTATCACAATACTACGGGGGTGCTGGACGCCGACGGAGCTTACCTGGGGAAGTATCGTAAGATGCATATTCCCGATGATCCGGCTTATTACGAGAAATTCTATTTTACTCCTGGGGATCTGGGGTACAAAGTTTTTAAGACCCGTTATGCCAGGATCGGCGTGCTGATCTGCTGGGACCAGTGGTATCCGGAAGCGGCGCGGATTACGGCGCTGATGGGTGCGGAGGTCCTTTTTTATCCTACAGCCATCGGCTGGGCCACGAGCCAGGATGCCGCCACCAATACGGAGCAATACAACGCCTGGCAGACGATCCAGCGCAGTCATGCGGTCGCGAACGGCGTACACGTGATAAGCGTCAACCGGGTAGGGTTCGAGCAGGAAGGGGCGATGAAATTTTGGGGCGGGTCTTTTGTATCCAATCCTTTCGGGTCGGTATTGTACCAGGCTTCGCATGACCGGGAAGAGGTCATCGTGGCAGAGATCGATACGGCCGAAACGGACCGGTACCGGACCCATTGGCCTTTTATGCGGGACCGGCGGATCGACACGTATCAACCGATCACCAGGCGATATCTCGACGAAGAATAATCATCGCACATGACTCTCCCTACTTCCGTAACGCTCCGTCAGCAAGGTTATTTTTTTCCAGCTGAATTTGCCCCTCACCGCGCTACGTGGCTGAGCTGGCCGCATAAGGATGCGTCGTGGCCGGGGAAGATCCATACGATCTATCCTTCCTATAGCCGCTTTGTGCGGGAGTTAACCTGTGGTGAGGCCGTTTGCATAAATGTTAAGGATGCTGCCATGCAGGCGTCAGCAGTTGGTCATCTCGAAGTTGCCGGAGTGGACATGCAGCGGGTGCAGTTTTATCATTTCCCGACGAACGATGCCTGGTGCCGGGATCATGGTCCCGCCTTCCTGATCAATCCGGCTGCGGCCGCGGGGCAGACAAAGGTCATTGTGGACTGGAATTACAACGCCTGGGGCAATAAATACCCACCGTTCGACCTGGATGACGATATTCCCACGCATATCGGGAAGGTACTTGGGCTGCCGGTCTATTATCCGGGGATCATTATGGAGGGCGGATCAGTAGATTTCAACGGGGCTGGTACGCTGATCACTTCGACTTGCTGTCTGCTGAATCCCAACCGAAATCCTACGTTGGACCGGGACCGGATCGAAGCCTATTTGCGAGACTATTATGGGATTGAGCAAATCCTATGGGTCTCGGAGGGGATCGTCGGGGATGATACGGACGGCCATATTGACGATACGGTCCGGTTCGTTAATGAGGATACGGTGGTTGCGGTGATCGAAGAGGACTCGCGGGATGAGAACTATGCGTTGTTGCAGGAAAACCTGGCAGAGTTGTCGCGGATGCGGCTGTTGAATGGAAAGCAACTGAATATCGTTGAGCTGCCGATGCCCGGGGCGGTGATCTATGAAGATCAGCGGCTTCCGGCAAGCTATGCCAATTTCTATATTGCCAATGAGTCGGTGATCGTACCGACTTACCGGTGTGACCGGGACGAGCGGGCACTTCGCGTTCTACAGGACTGCTTCCCAGGGCGACGCGTCGTTGGCATCGATTCAACAGATATCATCTGGGGGCTGGGGAGTTTTCATTGTTTGAGCCAGCAGGAGCCGGAAGTGTAGGTCAAAATCCATCTGTTTTTTGTCCTAGGCGTTCGCATGCCGGAGGATCGATACGATGGATCTCCGCACATCTTCGTCAGTCGTTCTCCAACCGCTCACACTGATCCGCATGGCCGGCTTTCCCTGCCATACCGTTCCACCGCACCAGCAGACACCTTCTTCCTGTATGGCCCGAATCACCTGCTGCGTGTGTGCGGCGTCGCCGAATTGGACCAACACCTGGTTGAGCATTACTTCGTTCAGCACGGTAAAACCTGCTTCCGTGAGCGCAGCGGCAAATTGTTCCGCCTGCCTGCAATTCCGGTCGATCATTGCTTCGAGCCCTTTTATCCCGAGCGATTTCAATGCTGCCCACACCGGTACACCCCGTGCTTCGCGCGATATTTCCGGCACGTTGTGCATAGGCTCCCTGGAAGCATCATCGGGTAGATAAGCAGCTGCCGATGCGGACATGGCAGCATATAAAGCCGGCCGGTCGCGCACAAAAACGATCCCGCTGTCATAAGGTACATTAAGCCATTTGTGCGCATCGGTCGCCCAGGAATCGGCCAGTCCGATCCCTTCGACTAAATTTCTTTTCTGCCGGGATGCCAAAGCCCATAGACCGAAGGCTGCATCGACATGGACCCAGGTATTGGCGCCCCGCATACCACAGATTTCGCCGGTGTCATCGAAGGATCCGGTATTTACATTGCCGGCCTGAGTGCAGATAATGGTTGGCCGGTCCGTGACGGACACTTTAGCTGGAATTATCCTTCCCTGCCCATCAACCGGTATCCTGCTGATCCTTTCTCTCCCCAACCCGAGCATACTAAGCGCTTTTAATACGCTGACATGCACTTCCCCGCCGACGATGACATCGATCTCCGGGCTATTGAACAGACCTTTTGCTTCCACATCCCATCCTGCCTTCAGCAATAGGGCATGCCGGGCTGCGGCCAAGGCTGTAAAATTGGCCATTGTATCGCCGGTTACAAATCCAAACCCACTTTCCTTCGGCAACCCAAAGAGCTCCAAAAGCCATTTACCTGTAATACTTTCCAGCGCAGATGCTATCGGGGACGTTACGGTAAGGCCTCCGTTCTGATCCCATACTGTTGCCAACCATTTTGCCCCCATGGATGCCGGCAGGCTTCCACCGATGACGAAGCCAAAGTACCGGCCCCCGGTCGATCTCACAGTGGCTGGTGATCCGATCTCGTTTAATAAGAAAAGTACATCTGCGGCATCGACCGGTTCTTCCTGCAATGGAACATCCAGTCTGGAAAGGCTTTCCAAAGCCGATTTGCCTGGAAACACAGGGAAATCGTCAAGACTGGCCAGGTATTTTTTGGCCATGGCGGCAACATTGTCGATAAACAGCATGGCAGAGTCATTTTTATTGTGAGACAATTGGGTTAGCGGGTGAGCCGACGTAAAGGTAATCATCTTCTTTTCGTTCCGGGTGAAACGAAGGTCCGGGAAGGGCAGACATGTTCAAGTTCCAGTAACAGGGATAGGATATGGGCGTACAGGCCGTCCGAACGTTTATAATAGGAGTACCGGAGCGTGAGTGCATCGAAAAAGTAATGATGCGAGAGTGCGTTTTGGGGAGCATACCGGGCGCTGAGTCCAGTCTTATAGGTATTCAATGCTGAAAGTTCATAGTTGGAAGTGTAGAACTTATCCCGGGTATTGCTTTGCTTATATGGATGGAAGTACCACGCTGCCGTTTGGGTGTGGAACCGGACATACGGGGACAGGGTAAGGGTGGGCGTGATTTTCACCGGGACCTCCAATTGGAAGGTGTGGGCGATGATGCCCCAGTTATCATGGTAATACCGGTAGTAGGAGCGGATGATGACGCGCCGTCCTGCAAAATAATTCAATTGAGCGCCAAGGGGAAATTTCCATCTTTCGGTAGGCAGGTTTTCTACTCTTTCGGTGTGACCGTCATCAAAATAGACCCGGTGATAAGGTGTCGATAGCAACCCTTTCTGGAGTACCGCTTCGGGAAAGAGGGCGAATTGCAGCTTTGAATTGATTACCTGATAAAAAGAGAGGTCCAAGTTGTAGGAATACCTTCGATAGAAGGAAAACCAGCTTGTGTCCCTTAATTCGATGGGATAAACGAGCGTCAGCGGGTAGGTGTCGGTGAACCGGCCGAAGCGGAGGTCATCAAAATAGCATTGCAGGGAGGCGCTGATCTCGCGGGACCCGGAGGGGCTGGTATGCGTGACCGAGAGGCCGGCTGGAAAAGAAAGATAGGTGGATTCGAGTGAGAAGCCGGTGTTTGCCCCCAGGCGGGTGTGGGTTTTCGGAAGCCGGTAGCTATAGCCGGGGCTGAGGTAAAACCGGTCGGAGACCCTGGAAGCTGAGGATCGCATCAAGCTGATCATATTCATGGAGGCGGAGGTGATGATATCGATGCCGCCATTCAGGGAAAGGGCCCGGTTCGAATCGGGCTGGTGGGTGATGGTGAATTCGGGGGAATACACATGCAGCCATTCCGTCCCTACGCCCCCGGTGATCGCGGAATGATCTCCATCCTGTGTGTAGTAGGCGAACAGGAGCTGGATCTGGGTTCTGGAAATCGTTTGCTTTTTATAGAGGCTATCGGCATTGTATGCGGCGGTGTGGCTTTTTTGCCCGGTTGCGTGTAAAGCGGCGACGAGCATTGCCAGTGTAAGGTATTTGTTGGTCATGTTAATTGCAGCCGCAGCCGCCACTCGCTTTTCCGTTACCGCCGCCACTGGCCCCTTCGCGATAAGTATGCACGCTCTCATCGAATTTTTCGATATCCGTCTTTCCAAGCCGCATATTGAAGTCATTCAGCCAGGCCTTCTGATAAGGCTTGACTGTGGCGCATCCGGTTGTCGCTCCCGTTGACACCAGGATTAAAAAGCCGGCTGCAATCCTGACTAAATTACGAAGACGCATGAGCTAAGATTTGATCTGAGGTAAAAACCCTGTCTTTATCGTCAATAAGAATGCAATGCGTATCGGGGAGCTGGTTGATCAGGTGCAGCCCGGCGTCCTTTCCCATCACTGTGACTGCTGTTGCCAGGGCATCGGACAATTCAGCCGAGGCGCTTATAATCGTTACGCTTTTGACATCCTTCACGGGGGATCCGCTTCGGGGATCGATATTATGGGAATAGCGCACCCCGGCGATCTCCACATACTGCTCATAATTGCCAGAAGTGGCTACGGAGGCATTTTCTACGGGCAGCCAGAGAATAAAAACGGACGGATCACGGGGATCTGCAATGCCTACCCGCCATGGACTGCCGTCGGGCTGCCTGCCCCAGGCAGTGAGGTCGCCGCTTGCATTGATGACTCCTGCCCCGACGCCGGATGCTTTCCACAGCGCCTTTACTTTATCGGCCGCATAACCTTTTCCTATTGCACCAAAGCCGATATGCATGCCAGGTTTGGCCAGGAAAATCCGGTGGCCGGGCAAAAGTCGGATATGACGGTAGCCCACACATTCCAATGCTTTTGAGATTCTGTCCGAGGTGGGGATCTCGCTGGCTCTCTGCTTGAAATTGTAAAGCGCTTTTAGCACGCCGGATGAGATGTCGAAGGCTCCCTGGGTCATGGCGGAGATCCGCACTGCCCGTTGGATAAGCTGGTATACTTCCGCCTCTACCTGAACCGCATTTATTCCGGCATTTTTATTCAGCCGGGCTGTCTCCGAGCTATCGCTGAATTCAGTCAGCAGGTTTTCGATGCGCCGGATCTCATCGATCGCCGCCTTCAGCCGGAGGCTCGATGCTTCCTGATCTTTTTCCACTACGATCAGTTCGAATTCGGAGCCCATTAACCTGATATCGATCCGGTCTTTTACCATGTTCAAATTATAACAATAAACTCCGCAGGTCCCGGATAAAATCGCCGGGGGGCTGGTCCGTGTATGCAACATCGGCTACCCGCTTCCGGCCGGAATCCAGCAGGATGATCTGCGGAAATTGGCCTGATGGGTCAAATTGTTCTGCCAGGGCTTCATATTGGATGCGGAGGGAATCCGGGACCCTTTTGCGCTGGGGGAAGTCGGCTACCAGGATGACCAGGCGTTCACCGGCAAATTTTTGAAAAGAGCTATCGGATAAAATTTTCTTTTCAAACCTGATACAAGGTATGCACCAATCAGAACCGGAAAAGATCAGTAAGATGTCCTTTCCAGTCCTGGTCGCGGCGGCAAAAGCAATGTTAGGATCGTGTAAGACCTCCTGGGCCGGCGCAAATCGGATATAGGTAAAAAAAGCAAGGGCAAGAAGGGCTATGAATTTCATAGCTAAATATATAAAATAGTATCAGGCGTCCTCCTCCCGAATAATCGGGACACTCGTGCTCTTACAGACGGGGTAGCCCCTATCCGGTGATTGCTACCAGCGGCACGTGGCTGTGGTAAGCCAGCTTCACCGTACTGGCAGTTTTGAAAACATTGGAAAGGAACGAATGCCTCCGCGGGAAGGTGAGGATCAGATCGATTTGATTGTCGATTACGAATTGATTGATCGCATCCAGAAAGTCGAATAGCCGGATGAAATAGAACGCGGGATCATACTCCTTCAGGGATGCTTCCAACTTGCGCCGTCGGGTCTCATATTCTTCCGTTACCTGTACATAATGTTCGTGATCTATATTGACGATGTGCAGCTGCGGTTTGAAGAGGTCCAGGACCGATTTCACGGTATGAACGGGTATCGTGAAGTCGAGGTCTTTAAAATCGGTTAGCAGCATCACATTTTTGGCTGAAGTGGATTGCGCATTCGGCGGAACGATGATCACGGGTACGATCCGCCTTTTTACGATGTTCAACGTATTTCCGCCCATCAGCATTTCCCCGAGCCGCGTGGAACCAGTCGTCCCCATCACGATAAACTGGATATCGTTGTTCAGGACATAATTCTCCAACGTATCCAGAAAATGGTTGTTTTCTTCTGCGACGATGGAAATCCCGGCGTTGGTAAGGTTAGAGATATCCGTTCGAACGCTCTCCAGGCCGAGTTCTACGATCGACTTCCGGGCTTCGTCCTCTCCCCCTCCGGTGTCCAGCGGGGTGCTGTCCGACCCGTATTCCAGGGCTTCAAAAACGTTGTACAAAATGAGCTGGGCATCGGGTAAGCCGTTGGAAATATGGGCGGCATACCGGGCTGCGTTCTTGGATGCGTCGGAAAAGTCGATCGGAACAATGAAATTATTCATATATGATGTTTTGGTCTGCTTACGGCCTGAACGGGGAAGTAAATATATAAAATAGTCTTGAATTTTGTCATTAACTGCTAAGAGCCGCTAGAATCGGCAAATTCATCCACATTTTGTCAACAGGAAGATTTTTGCGCGGATCATTGTTCCGGAAGATCAGCTATTTTGCTGTAGGTTTGTCCGAATATTTGTACAGTGCGATTAAAGAGTTTGGAAATAAAGGGGTTTAAGAGTTTTGCCGACAAGACCCATATCAGCTTTGACGAGGGTATTACGGGGATCATCGGTCCGAATGGCTGCGGAAAGAGCAATATTATCGATAGCATCCGGTGGGTAATCGGGGAGCAGAAGATCAGTCACCTGCGGTCGGAGAACCTGGAGAGTCTGGTGTTCAACGGAAGCAGGACCCGCTCGGCTTCCGGTCTCGCGGAAGTAAGCCTGACATTCGAAAATACAAAGAACCTCCTGCCGACGGAGTTCAGCACGGTCACTGTCACGCGTAAATTTTACAAGAGCGGGGAAAGCGAGTACCGGCTAAATGATGTCTCGTGCCGGCTGAAGGATATCCAGAATCTGTTCATGGATACGGGGATCAGCACCGACAGCTATGCGATCATCGAGCTGGGAATGGTGGATGATATCATCAAGGATAAGGACAACAGCCGACGGCGGATGCTGGAGCAGGCTGCAGGAGTAACGATCTATAAGACCCGGAAAAAGGAGGCCCGGCAGAAGCTGGACGGCACCGAGCAGGACCTGGCGCGGATCGAGGACCTGCTTTTCGAGATCAATAACCAGTTGAAAAGCCTGGAGAATCAAGCCAAGAAAGCAGAGAAATATTTCGAGATCAAGAAAGAGTACCGGGAGCTGAGTGTTGAGCTGGCCAAGGCGGCGCTGGAAGGGTTCAACCTGACCTATCGGGAGCTCAATGAGCAATCCGAAACAGAGACGGACCGGAAACTCCGGCTGGAAGCGGTGATCGCTACGGACGAGGCCGGGCTGGAGCAGGAAAAGCTGGCGTTTATCGAGAAGGAACGGGTCTTACAGTCGATGCAGCATGAATTCAATGATCTGCTGCAGAACCTGCGTACAAAGGAAAACGAGAAGAACCTGGCCTCCCAGCGGCTGAATTTCCTGAGGGAAAAAGAGGAGAGCTTACAGGAATTTCTGGGAAAGAGTGAGGGGCAGCTGAGTGGGTTGGAGGAAAGTATCGGTTTTACGCAACAGCAGATCGGAGAGGAGGAGAATAAGCTGACCGGCTTGCAGGAGCAGTTAGAGTCGTTGAAGGACACCGTAGATGAGACAAGGCGCGTTTTCGATGAAAAGCGGGTGACGGTCGATGCGCTGCGGCGGGAAAATGCGCAAATTCAGCGGGATCAGTTCGAGGCCGAAAAGAAGGTGGCGGTGGCTGATACGTCGATCCAGAACCTCCAAAGGGGTATCCGCCAGTTGGAAGAGGAGCGGATGGTCCGGCAAAGCCAGCTCAAGCAGTTGGAGGAGGAGCATGGGTTGAAACAACAGGAGTTGGAGTCCAGGCAGGCGGCGTTGAAACGGTTGCAGGAGCAGCAGGACCGGACAAAGCACAATATCCTGCAGGCGCAGGGCCAACTGGAAGGATTACGGCAGCAACTGGCGGACGAATCGCGGACACTGGATGCGAAGAACAATGAGCATGACCTGCTGAAGAGCCTCATCGACAGCATGGAAGGTTATCCGGAAAGCATCAAGTTCCTTCACAAGAATCCCGCATGGAATCAAGATGCCCCGATCCTGTCGGATATTATCTATGTGAAAGCCGAGTTCCGCGCGGCGGTAGAAAATGTACTTGAACCCTATTTGAATTACTATGTGGTGAGGGATTTGAATGAAGGGATGCAGGCGGTACGGTTGCTTGACGCCAATAAAAAGGGGAAGGCCAACTTTTTCCTGCTGGATAAGATTGACGATCAGGCGGGGTCCGATGGACATGTATATGAAGGGTTGATCCCGGCGATGCAGGTGATCGAGGTGGACGATGCCTATCGGCGGCTGGCTGAACATCTGCTGGGGAATGTCTATATCGCGGAGAACGAGCAGGCGCTGGAAAACAGCAACGGAGCCGTTGTGCTGGAAAAGAGCGGTAAGTTCGTAAAGGGGAAATATTCGCTGACGGGCGGCAGTGTGGGATTGTTTGAAGGAAAGAAAATCGGCCGGGCCAAAAATATGGAGAAATTGCGGGAGGAGATCCTGCGGCAGCAGGTCGTGGTCGGAGGGTTGAAGTCCACCATCCAGGAGAAACATGACGAAGTGGTCGGGTATAATGAGCAATTGAAAGACCAGGCGATCCGGCAGACCCAGGATGATTGTAACCGGCTTACGAACTTTGTCTTTTCGCTGCAAAACAAGATCGAGAACCTGCATGCGCTGCAGCATTCCTCTCAGGGAAAGCTGGAGGAGCTGCAACTCAATCTTGAGGAGACGATCGCAGGCATTGAGGATACCCGACAGGCCTGGTCGGAGCTGGTCCGTGTGGTGGGAGAATTAAAGGAGAAAATGCAGGCGGCGGAAAGCGATTACCGCAGCGCGGAGGTTACCTATACCGGAGCTATGGCCAGCTACAATGAATTCAATTTGCAACTAACGCGGCAGCATAGTCGGATCAACGGGTTAAAGCAGGAGCTTGAATTCAAGGACCGGCAGCTGAATGACCTGCGCACCCAGATCGAGGTGAATGCTTCGCAGCTCAAGCAGACGCATGAGAGCATTGCGGAGAGTTCGGAAGTACTGAGCCTGGCGGAAGGGGTGTTAGTGGGGTTATTAAGGAGGAAGGATGAGGAGGAAAGGAGGCTTGGCGAGGCGGATCAGGCGTATTATAATTTGAGGAATGTGTTGGGGGAAAAGGAAAGTGAGCTTCGGCATAAGGTAAAGGAAAGGGAGCAGATCGAGCAGTTGCTGGGGGGGATCAAGGACCGACTGAATGAGTTGAAGCTGCAGCTGGCTGGGATGAAAGAACGACTGAACGTGGAATTCCGGATCAACCTGGACGATATCATCGACCGGCCCCGGACGGGGGATGTACC
Source organism: Puia sp. (assembly GCA_035570015.1). Classification (GTDB taxonomy): domain Bacteria; phylum Bacteroidota; class Bacteroidia; order Chitinophagales; family Chitinophagaceae; genus Puia. Next base: position 872 of record DATMLR010000151.1, on the reverse strand, counting down.
GGTGGAGGAGCTGCAGGAGAAATCGGACCGGATGAAGAAGCGCCTTGAGAATCTGGGTGAGGTAAACCCGACGGCGATCGAAGCTTTTCAGGAGATGAAGAAGCGGTATGAGTTTATCCTGGAGCAAAAGAACGACCTGGTGAGCGCCAAGGAAAGTCTTTTACAGACTATACAGGAAGTAGAAGCCACGGCTAATCAGCACTTCCTGGATACTTTCAACCGGGTCAGGGAGAATTTCCAGCGGGTCTTTAAGGCCCTCTTTACAGAGGAAGATACGGCTGATCTGATCCTGGAGAACCCGGAGAATCTCGCGGAGACCGGAATCGATATCGTGGCGAAACCGAAGGGAAAACGGCCGTCATCGATCAGTCAGCTAAGCGGGGGCGAGAAAACGCTAACGGCGACGGCCTTATTGTTCTCTATTTATCTGATCAAGCCGGCGCCGTTCTGTATCCTGGATGAGGTGGATGCGCCGCTCGATGATGCGAATGTCGGGAAGTTCACGAATATGATCCGGCAGTTCAGCGAGAATTCACAGTTCATTATCGTTACGCATAATAAGATGACGATGAACAGTGTTGACGTGATCTACGGGGTGACGATGCAGGAGCCGGGGGTGAGCAAGCTGGTGCCGGTGGATTTCAGGGGGTTGAATTAGGGGAGCATCCTGCGGACAACCCGCTCAGAGGTTGAGTTTGGCGATGCGGCCGCGGGAACCGGCGAGGAAGACGGAATGCCCTTTTTTCGCCATGCGGCAGACATGGAAGCCGGTGGTGGTGATCAGGCGCCAGTTCATGCCGTTATCATAAGAGATGTCTACACCGGAGGTTCCGCAGCAGAGGACCTTGTTTCCACCGATATATTCTACGCAG
>DATMLR010000150.1:0-13792 GCA_035570015.1 Puia sp. | reverse complement strand
TGACGATCGGTACGCTTCCGGGTACAGCGGTTCCGGGCGGAGGTGCTTCCTATCAGTTCACCGATCCGACACCGGTGGCCGCTCAAAGCTACTACCGGATTGAATTGACGAGCAATTCTTTTTCCCAATACAGCGGACTCGTGTTGCTAAGCAATACCAGTGTCCCCTTCAATGCCCGGTTGGTCCAGAATCCCTTTGTTGACCAGATCAATATGGAGATAACGGCGCCTTCGACCGGTACGGCCACGATCTCCCTGATCGACATGTTCGGGCGTTCGCTCCGGCGGGTGGTCCAGCCGGTAAATCAAGGATTGAATAGCATCAGCCTTTATGGATTGGGCAGCCTGCCTGCTGCTACTTATGCGCTCCAGATCCAGTATGGCGATCACCTGGTCAGCCAGAAAGTGGTGAAGGTGGATAAGTAGGGGGGCGCGCCGCCGAAGGCGGCGCGCGTGAGGGGCGGGGGCGGCGGCGCGCGTGGAGGCGCGGGGCCGGCGAAGCCGGCGGCGGTTTTTTGGGCAGGAATAGAAATTGCGGTACCTTTCCCAAAACCATTTTTTATGTCAACATCAACCACGACCATGTCGACGGTGGACATTGCCAACCGTCTCGTCGAACTATGCCGTATTGGCGACTTCGAAACAGCACAAAAGGAATTGTTTTCAGCAGATGCGGTTAGTATCGAGCCGTATGGTACTCCTGATTTCGAGAAAGAGATCAAGGGATTGGATGCGATCATTGAGAAAGGGAAGAAATGGGGCGAAATGGTGCAGGAAATGCATGGAGGCGAAGTATCGGAACCCCTGCTGGCGGACTCGTCGTTTGCCGTTACCATGAGCATGGATATGACCATGAAAAACGGCCAACGGATGAACATGAAAGAGCTCTGCATCTATCATGTGAAAGACGGGAAGATCGTTTCCGAACAGTTCTTTATGTAAAACAAACTGCTACTACATCATGCGTTATCAACTCTGCATTTCCAGGGCGGTGTCTTGTGGCATCGCCTTTTTTCTTTTAGTCATTTCGGGTGCGGCAGCAAGGGCCCAAAAGTTTGAACAGCTGGCGAAGACGCCTCCGATGGGCTGGAACAGTTGGAATAAGTTTGCCTGCGACGGGATCAATGAATCCGTTATCCGCGAAGTGGCCGACGCGATGGCGGCCACCGGCATGAAGGATGCGGGCTACCAGTTTATTGTTATCGATGACTGCTGGCAGGTGGGTCGCGACAGCGCCGGGAATATCCAGGCCGACCTGTTGAAATTCCCGCATGGGATCAAGGCGGTGGCGGATTATGTGCATTCGAAAGGGCTGAAGTTCGGAATCTATACCTGCGCCGGCCGGAATACCTGCGCGGGGCGGCCGGCGAGTGAAGGCTATGAATTTCAGGACGCGCGTCAATATGCGGCCTGGGGCGTAGATTATCTGAAAGAGGACTGGTGCAATGCGGGAACCCACAACGCTCCTGCATGCTATACGCTGATGCGCGATGCCCTTTACAAAGCGGGCCGGCCGATTGTATTCAGTCTCTGTGAGTGGGGATCTAACAAACCCTGGACCTGGGCAAAGGATATCGGGCATCTGTGGCGGTCCTGCGGCGATATCGGGAATACCTGGAGCTTCATGGAGGCGGGGAATGGCAATGCTTATGGCGGGAGTGTGCTTGGTAACCTCGATCTGCAGAATGGGCTGGAGAAATATGCCGGGCCGGGGCACTGGAACGACCCCGATATGCTGGAAGTGGGGAATGGGGTATTGACGCCGGAGGAGGAGAGATCGCATTTTACCTTATGGTGTATGCTGGCTGCGCCGCTAATGGCCGGGAATGATCTCCGGCACATGTCGGTGGAGACGCAGCGTGTCCTCACGAACAAGGATGTGATCGCGATCGATCAGGACCCGCTGGGGCAGCAGGGATACCGGGCCAGCTTCAATGAAGACCTGGAGATCTTCGTTAAACCGCTGCAGAACGGCGATACCGCGGTCTGTCTGTTCAACCGGGGTGATCAGGAAAAGAAGCTGGATGTTTCCTGGGCTGCGTTGTCGATCGGGTCTGGACATCATATAAAGGATATCTGGAAAAACGAGCTGCAGGGAACGACGGCGGCGAATTATCGGGCGACGGTCGCGCGGCATGGGGTGATCCTGCTCAAACTGACAAACTGAACCGGCCGGAGGCTGACATTTTATGAGGAAGATTTTTTTCGCTGTTTGCGTTTTTGCGATTGCGCGGTGTTCGAATGGGCCAGGGGCGGCGGCGGCGGCGCCGAAGGCGCCGCCGCCGGATACGGGTTGGGCGATGGTGCCGTTTGTGAAAGTGGATAGCGTAAATCCTGTTATGGGTCCGGGGTCGGGTAGTTTCATCGATCCGCTGCGGCGGGACCTGGTCAAATGGGAGGAGAAGGATGTATTCAATCCGGCGATCGTGGTAAGTAAGGGGCGGGTGTATATGCTGTACCGGGCGCAGGACAAGGTTGGCCGGCCGGCCGGGACATCACGGATCGGGCTTGCCGTCTCCGACGATGGGTATCATTTCACGCGGTGGACCTCACCGGTACTCTATCCGGAGGCGGATGCGCAGAAGAAGTTCGAGTGGGAAGGGGGTTGTGAGGACCCGCGGGTAGTACAAGACGAGCGAGGCATTTATTATATGACCTATACCGCTTTTGATGGCCAGACGGCGCGGCTGATGGTCGCGACTTCAGCGGACCTTGTGAATTGGATCAAACACGGGAGCGCGTTTGCGGACGCGTATAACGGCAAGTATAGCCGAAGCTGGTCGAAGTCGGGCTCGATCGTCTCGCATTATTTCGGCGGCAAGGTTGTGGCGGCGAAGATCAACGGAAAATATTGGATGTACTGGGGGGATCGCGATATCTGGGCGGCGACGTCGGATGACCTTATCCATTGGACGCCGGTGGTATCCGGGCCGGAGGCGGGGACGGCGTTGGTGATCGTTGTGGCGCCGCGATCGGGGCATTGGGACAGTCAACTTGTCGAGTCGGGGCCGCCGGCGATGATCACCAAAGATGGGATTTTGCTGATCTATAACGGGATGAACGGGCGGGCTAACGGAGACAGCAGCTTGCCGGAAGGGATGTATGGGGGCGGTCAGGTGTTACTTGACATCAATGATCCGACCAAAGTATTGCGGCGGCAGGATCGCAACTTTATCCATCCTGACAAACCGTATGAGATCACGGGTCAGGTGGGGCAGGTCTGTTTTCTGGAGGGGTTGGCGAACTTTAAGGGGCGCTGGCTATTGTATTATGGTACGGCAGATTCTAAGATCGCGGTGGCGGTCGGACCGGATAAACCGACGGCGTGGTAAAAGGCGACTGGGCGTAGGCCCGCGCGGTGTGCTCTTCCGGCGGAAAATCTAACTGCGGCGAATTCGCCATAATTAGAATTGGTAGGAGAATGGCTGGCGCGCGGCGCGGCTGCGCGATTAAGGATTATACTGCGTGGTCGTCGGATGAAAATAACTCCACGAATGCCAGAATTCCTGATAGGATTGGAGCGGTTGTAATTGCTGACCTTTCAGCGGGCCGCTGACGCAGAGACCGCTGGCGTTCCAGACCGATCCGGTAGTTGTGTCCGTGAGGACTGCAGGATCGGAGTGGCGGTTAAACCCGAGGATATGTCCGCCGGCAGTCCGGCCAAGGACGCAGAAGTTGCTGTCTGTATAATAAATCAGAACGGGGAGCGCACCGATCGTGTCTTCTGTGAATCGGTGTGACGAGACCCAGTTCCAATCATAAGCCTTGGCAAAATTCCCTGCTACTACGCCTACCACCCATGACTTGGGTTTCCAGGAGCTGGAGTCCCGGTGCTCCAGTCCACCGTCGATCGTCCCGTCGTCGTAGTTTTTCAAATTCGCATAGTGGCTGGTGTCAGCGGGATCGGGTAGCATGATGCGGGAGTCGGGATGCATCAGCAGCCATTCTTTGAGGGTATATTGACCGGAAGGGAGCTCGGCGAGGCGCTCTCCTTTGAGCGGGCCGGCGATGGCTTCGCCGGTGGCCTGCCGCCACCAGCTTTTAGTTGATTCGTCTTCGAACATCGCATTGAAATGGTCCATCCCGACCAGCCGGAATTCTTCGGGTCTACCGTGGACGAGGGGCGAATAGACGCGGCCGGTCCGGCAGACGGTACAGTAGGTGACCATGATCGGGGTGTTACCCAGCGTATCTCTGACCTGGTGATGATAGCCGATGAGCTGGATGGGATAGGCTTTGGCCCGGTTATTCACGACGAGCCCGATCACGAGGCGCCTTTGGTTGATGGAACGGTTTGTGCTATCGGCATAGGCAATTGTATGTGGCTGATGGAACATTATGTCGGCTTCGAACCGGTAGTTGAAGTAGTAGAACACCACCGCATACAGTAAAGCGACGATCGAAAGCAGGATACCCGGCCAATTGCTTTTCCTGCGAGGCGTAGTATAGGGGTTGCGCCGTTTGGTCGGAAAGATCAACAGGGCATATCCAACCAGGACAAAGCCGGCGATCCGCAGCCAAAGACGGTTGCGGTCTATGAAGTAGGCCAGATCGATGCTGTTCGAGCGCTGGCTACCGGGGAAAGGCATTATGAAATAAACACGGAGGATCTCGGTGGCGAAAAGAAGAAGGAAGCCCACAACGAGTAACAGGCGTTTCATCTGGCTAGAAGAGTTTCGGGGAAGGTACAACAAATTTGTCGGTTTCGGCCGGTTGTCGGTTTCGGCCGGTTGTCGGTTTCGGCCAGTGTCGGTTTCGGGCAGGTGTCGGTTTCGCCTAGCCGAGCTTTTTGCCGTGGATCATCCCGGAGACGATACCTTTGTGTTGACCGAGGTCGGCGCGGATGACTCCGATCAGGTGAATACCAATAAACGCGTAGATGACGTATTGAAGAAGGGAATGCAATTCTTTCGCCAGGGGACGGATCTCCTCCAGCTGCCGGACATTATCAAACGCGAGGACCAGCCCGGTTAGGGCCATAAGTGTAAATACCGTATAGAAGACGAGATAGGTGGCCTTCACGTTGACATAGTGACGGCGTTGGATCATCTCGATAGGGATAGTCGACCGGAATCCGAGGGCTTTCTTCAACCGGACCTGCAGTCGTTCGCCCCTGGGCTCGCTGAGATCGATGAACCAGCGGGCGAGCAAGAGGGCACAAAGCCCGAAGCCGATCAGGCGGTGCATGTTCCAGAGCTGGTCGTTGAACTCGTGCGCGACGGCTCTTGCCTGGTCTTCCGAAGCATTTATCCCTTTTTGTTGCAGTTGTTGTTGAACGAGGGGGATGGTGTTGCGGGTGCGGAAGACGGTGGAGGCGAGCAAGACGATGGCGATAGTCGCGGAGACAAAAAGTACGAAGGTCCAATGCCAGACCCGGATCGCCCTGGAATGGGGTTCGAGGAATGAGTAGGGGTTCATATGGGGCTGTAGAGTTGCGTTTAAGTCCAACCTAACCGAGCGATAGCTCAGCCGGCGTTCAGACATGAAAATAAGCAATAATATTTAAAAATAGGCCCTACTGTAAATTATACCCAAGCATTTGGAAATTCGGGAATTTAGTATATCTTTGTAGGGTAATTTGAGTTTGCATCAGAAATTAATTATCTGCCTCGCATTTTAGTTAGTATTCGCTTCGCCTTCTCAGTTTAATTCATTTTAATTTTTAGTTTTTTTATGAACATTTATGTTGCAAATTTGAGCTTCGCCGTTCAGGATGAAGATCTCAGGGAATTTTTCACGCCTTATGGCGAAGTGACTTCTGCTAAGGTAATCATGGACAAAGTATCAGGCCGGTCCCGCGGATTTGGCTTTGTTGAAATGTCCGACGATGAAGCTGCCCGCAAGGCGATTGCCGAGCTGGATGGCGCTACGGTAGAAGGCCGTGCTATCAAAGTGAATGAAGCCAAGCCGAAGGAAGACAAGCCTTTTGGCGGTGGTGGAAATCGCGGTGGCGGCGGTGGCTTTGGCGGTGGTCGTGGCGGTTACGGCGGAGGCCGTGGCGGCGATCGCGGCGGCTACAACAACCGATATTAATCGCGTATTCCCGATACGAAAGTGGAAAAGACCGGCGTGAGCCGGTCTTTTTGTTTTAAATTCGGCCTTTATAATTAGATCGCATGGCCAAATGGGTGTGGATATTACTGATCTCTCTCGTAGTCGCATCTATACTCGCAGGCTATATCGGCGTTAGAATATGGAAGTCCTTCGGGAACAGAATCATCGGCATGCAGATGCAGGTTGTTCATGAGCCGCCCAATGACTATGTCGATTTGCTTAAAGGGGCGGATACCAGCAGTCTTCGATTCATCGAAACCGCCGTTCCTCCGGACCGTAACCCGATATCCCGGTACCTATATGACAGTGACTACAACATCCTTGTAACCAAACTTAACTTTTCAGACACGGAAAGATTAGATAAGAAGATTGAAATGGTTCAAATGGAAATTCCATTCGACCACAGTAGTTATGACGGATTCAGAATCGGGAAGGTCTCGGTCAACTTCAAAGAGCTGGACAAACCTGGCAGCAGCTTTAAGAAAGTCATCCTGATCCTTGAAAGCCGGGGAGTTGAGACTGCCCCGGCGAATGACTCGGTGCTGAGCTATCGTATGGGTGAAGGATCCTTTGCGATCTGTCGATCTACTCATGATGTACCCGATATTTATTCAGGATATACAACGGTGGGTTGGAATTATCCCGGGCCGACGGAACTGTTGTTCAAACGCCGGGGAAATACCGTCTTTTTGCTGGCAGCATCCCCGGTTCGCGAAAAGACATCGATTCCACCGGACCTGCTGATCCGACTCGTGGGGAATTAACCAAAATGCTTTGAAAGAATTCAAACTTACGCCACGCGGCTACTTTACATTGGAAGTCCTCGACGAAGATGGCTTCCCCTACCTGACCAGCCGCCGGCCAGGAAGCTGGTGTGGGTTTACTGATACTAAGATTTTCATGGGCAGCCGTTTGCTCCTCATAAGCACTTTCCCTTCAATAATACGCTCGGGATTTAAATTGAAATTCCAGGATCTGCCAAAGCCGGTCAGTTTGGTCAAATATAAAGGCCGCCGGGGCCTGATGATGGGAAGTGATCTGTTCTCGGTCGATATTCTCCTATTCAAGAAGGCAGGATACCGCTTATACAAGAATGATCAACTTTGTGCCGAGGTCTTTCCGATCGGCGGGATAATTCGAAGACCTCCGTATGAAAACCGGGTCGTATTCCAGGAAGCGTCCGATGATAATTTGTATCCGCTGGTCTGTCTTTTGACGTATTGGAAGGGCTGATGGTCATATGGATTGGCCAAGCTGAGCCCCGGTAGACATACGGGTTCATTCGAGTTTCCCCACCATATTCTCCGGCCGCACCCACTCATCAAATTGTTCCGGTGTCACGTAACCTAACTTCACGGCCATTTCTTTTAGCGTCGTCCCTTCCTTGTGCGCTTTCTGCGCGATCTCGGCGGCCTTATAGTAGCCGATCTTTGTGTTGAGGGCCGTCACGAGCATCAGCGAATTGTCAACTTGTCGTTTGATATTCGCTTCGATGGGTTCGATGCCTTTAGCGCAATGGACGTTGAAGCTGTTGCAGCCGTCGCCGATCAGACGGGCGCTGTGGAGGAAGTTGTAAATGATCATCGGCTTGAAGACATTCAGCTCGAAGTGGCCGGTCGCGCCGCCGATATTGATAGCTACGTCATTGCCGAGTACCTGCGCGGCGATCATCGTGAGGGCTTCGCATTGCGTCGGGTTCACCTTCCCGGGCATAATGGAAGATCCGGGCTCATTGTCCGGGATATGGATCTCACCGATGCCGCAGCGTGGGCCGGAGGATAGCATCCGGATATCGTTGGCGATCTTCATCAGGCTGACCGCAACGGTCTTGAGCGCGCCGTGGGCTTCCACGATGGCGTCGTGTGCGGCGAGCGCTTCGAACTTATTGGCCGCGGTGACGAAGGGGAGACCGGTAAGGGCGGCGATCTGTCGCGCCACATTTTCCGCATACCCCGGCGGAGTATTGATCCCGGTCCCGACGGCTGTGCCGCCAAGCGCCAGCTCGGAAAGATGGGCAAGCGTATTGCGGATGGCTCTGAGACCATGGTCCAACTGGCTTACATAGCCGCTAAATTCCTGACCGACGGTTAACGGCGTGGCGTCCATGAAGTGCGTTCGGCCGATCTTCACCACCTTCATATATTCCCGACTCTTTTCGGCCAGCGTATCGCGAAGGGCTTCGATCCCTGGTATGGTGGTTTTCACCAGCATCTGATAGGCGGCGATATGCATGGCCGTCGGGAAGGTGTCGTTGGAAGACTGGGATTTATTGACGTCGTCGTTGGGGTGCAGGACCTTCTCCTTATCGGTCAGCTTGCCGCCGGCAAGGACGTGGCCACGGTAGGCGATGACCTCGTTGACATTCATATTGCTCTGGGTCCCGCTGCCGGTCTGCCAGACGACGAGGGGGAAATAAGCGTCGAGGGAGCCACTGAGGATCTCGTCGGAGACCCGGCCGATCAGGTCGGATTTTTCCTTCGAGAGCACGCCGGCATCGACATTGGTAAGGGCGGCGGCTTTCTTGAGGTAGGCAAAGGCGCGGATGATCTCCTTTGGCATTTTATTTATATCCTGGGCGATGGGGAAATTCTCGATGCTGCGTTGGGTCTGGGCGCCGTAGTAGGCGTCGATAGGCACCTTCACTTCACCCATGGTGTCTTTCTCGATGCGATAATCCATTTACTTATATTTGGGGACGTAAAGATAAATCATGCGAACTAAACTATTTTTTTTCGTTTTTCTGCTCGTCGGCGTGGCGGGAGTTGCCTTGGCGCAGGATGGCGTCCGGACCAAATACGAATGGAAAACGGACAGCTCAGCCGGCTACACCTATCGGGATGTGACGAACGATCCCTTGCAGGCGCGCGTGTATACGTTGTCGAACGGACTCACTGTCGTGCTGAGTGTGAACCACAAGGAGCCGCGGGTGGCGGTGCGGATTGCAGTGCGGGCGGGCAGCAATACCGACCCGCGGGATCATACCGGACTTGCGCACTACCTTGAGCACTTGCTATTCAAGGGGACGGATCGGTATGGCTCGCTGGATTGGGCAAAGGAGAAACCCTATCTCGATAAGATCGACGGTTTATATGAGGAATATAATTCCGTCAAAGACCCTGTTGCGCGGCGCCGGACCTATCACCGCATCGATAGCGTCTCGGGCATTGCTTCGCATTATGCGATCGCCAACGAGTACGATAAGCTAATGGCCGACATCGGGTCGCAGGGCACTAACGCGCATACCTGGGTGGAAGAGACGGTTTATGAGGAAGATATTCCCGCCGGCGCCATGGATAAATTCCTGGCGGTACAGGCCGAACGTTTCCGCGACCCGATCTTCCGGCTTTTCCATACGGAACTGGAGGCGGTCTATGAGGAAAAGAACCGGGGGCTGGACAACGACGGGGTCAAAATGAACGAGGCCATGAACGCGGCGCTTTTTCCAACCACGAATTACGGTCAGCAAACGACGATCGGGACGGTCGCCGATCTGCGCAATCCGTCGCTGCGGGCGATCCGGGCATATTACTATAAATATTATGTTCCGAATAATATGGCGGTGATCATGGCGGGGGACTTTGACCCAGATGTGTTGATCCGCAAGATCGATTCGGCGTTTTCGTATATGCGGCCTAAGCCGGTGGAGGGATACCAGCATGGTCCTGAACGCGACCTGACGTCGCCGATGGTCGGGATGATCAACGGTCCGAGTGCGGAGAGTGTTCGGATCGGGTTTCGAACGCCCGCGGCAGATACCCGTGATGCGGTGGTGCTGGACCTTATCTCGACTATTTTCTCGAATGAAAAGGCGGGATTGCTCGACCTCAATCTGAACAAGCAGCAGAAGGTACAGAGCGCGCAGGCACAGCTCGAGCAGTATAAGGACTATGGGGTTCTGTTGTTTGCCGGTTCGCCGCGGCAGGGGCAGACGCTGGAACAAGTGCGCGATCTGCTCCTTCAACAGATCCTCCTGCTTAAGAAGGGACAGTTTGACGACAGCCTGGTCCGCGCGATCGTGGCAAACGGAAAATTGGGTCTGCTGGAGGGCTTGCAGAAGAACGACGCCCGCGTCGGGGCGCTCACCGAAGGCTTCATCCTGCACCGCGATACCTTGTGGGACCGCGATGTAGCGCAGCTCGATGAACAGGCGGGAATCGGGAAGGACGAGATCGTCACGGTGGCGAATAAATATCTGCGCAACAATTACGTGTTGTTATACAAGCGGAAAGGCGTCGACAGAAATATCGTGAAGGTGGAGAAGCCGCCGATCACGCCGGTGGAAACGAATGCCGGCAAGCAGTCATCGTTTGTGAAGCAGGTCGAGGCCATGCGGGTCACTCCGGTCACTCCGCAATGGCTGGATTATAACACGGGGATCACGCATGCAAAAGCGGGGATAGCGCCTGTCCTGTATGTGCCGAATAAGGAGAATGACCTCTTTCATTTGTATTACCGGCTGGATATGGGAAGTTGGAATAACCGGCTTTTGCCGATGGCGGCTCAGTATCTGCAATACCTGGGGACGGCGGCGCATCCCACGGCGGAGATCAGCAGGGCTTTCTATTCGATCGCGTGCAATTTCAGCGTGAATACGACCACGGAGACGACGACGATCAGCATTACGGGGCTGCAGGAAAATTTCGGGCGTGCGGTGGCCTTATTCGAGGAGGTCATGCGCCAGTGTCTGCCCGATTCGATCGCGCTGGTCGCGCTGAAGGACCGGTTGTTGAAATCGAGGGCCAACAATAAACTGAACAAGCAGGCGATCATGCAGGGACTGATCAGTTATGCGCGTTATGGGCCGAAGAATCCGTTCAATAGCGGTCTAACGAGCGAAGAGCTGCGGACGTTGAAGCCGGAGGACCTCATTAATGTCCTGCATTCCCTGCTGGATCACCCGCATACGATCATCTACTATGGGCCGCTCCCCCTGGATTCGTTTACTCGTGTCATCACGGCGGTCCATCCGGTGCCGGCAAGCTGGATACCGTATCCGGAAAAAAAGCGGTTTCCCTTTGCGGAGCAGTTATCGAATAAAGTACTGTTTGCAGACTATGACATGGTGCAGGCGGAGATCTGCTGGGTCAGGAACTCGGGGCAATATGACGTACGGAAAGAGGCGGTGGTCGATCTGTTCGACAGTTATTTCGGCGGAAATATGGGGTCGGTGGTTGGCCAGACGCTGCGGGAGTCGAAGGCGCTGGCGTATGCGACTTTTGCGTCGTATGAGACGCCGGCAAAAAAGGAGGACCCCTTTTATATCCTGGCGTATATCGGTTGTCAGGCGGATAAACTGAATGAGGCGATTGACGGGATGAATGCGCTCCTGAGTGATTTGCCTGTCTCGGGCAAGGGGTTCGAACTGGCGAAGGCGGGGGAGAAGAAGGACCTTGAGACCGAGCGGTACACGGGTGACGAGATTGTTTTCCAGTATTTGGGCGATCAGCAGAAGGGGTTGGACTATGATCAACGGAAGGAAGAGTATGGGGAGCTGGATGGACTGACAATGGATGATGTGAAGCGTTTTCATGAGCGGGAGATTGCGGGAAAGGCTTATTCTTATTGTGTGGTGGCGTCGCAGAAGCGGATCAAGACGGAGGATCTGAAGAAGCGTGGCGATGTGAAGGTGCTGACGCTGGAGGAGATTTTTGGTTATTGACGGCTTCGCGCGATCGACTTTCGAGAACGGTTTAGGGTTTAGGGGTGGGTAGCAAGCAAGGGTCGGAGAGGGGGGAAAAGGGGTGTAGGGGTGGCTAATTTTTTATTTTGCTGAAGGTATGGCTGATGATGATGAAGAGCCCGATGGCGCCGATAATGAGCCAGTCACCGGGGACGACAATATAGATGGGTTCTGTTGTATTCTTGTATACAGCGAAGTCGCGGACGTTGCCGCTTTTTATTTCATAGACGCCCAGCAAAAAAATAACGAAGATGATCGAATAGATAAGCGCCTTTTGGAGCTGCATGATATTGGCTTTTAGCAGATGTAAAATAAGGATTTTTTTTCATAGCGGACAGTGGGGTGGGTGCAAGCGGACAGCGGCTGTCGCGAAAGCGAACATCGGGTCGGGACGCGCTCAAGGTAAGAGGCTGAAAACGAACTGGCTGCAAAACTGGCATTGGGTTGGCCGGATAACGGGAAACACAGCCATATGTTCCGTAATTATTTGACGGCCGCGATCCGGAATCTCCGGAAGAATAAGGGGTTCAGCATCCTCAATATTGCAGGGTTGGGGGTGGGGATCGCCTGTGCCGCGCTGATCCTTTTGTGGGTGGAGGATGAGGTCACGTATGACCGTTGGGTTCCCGGTCACGATCATATCGCCAGGTTGATGGAGACTGAGACGCGGGCCGGCGCGTATCCGGGACCCTATTTTGCGGCGCCCGGACCAACGGGGCCGGCCATTCTGGCGGAGGTCACGGGGGTGAAGAATGTAGCCCGGACGACCAATAACTCGGCGCTCAATCTGGCGTTTGGGATCGGGGATAAGGTCATTACCAGGCAAGGGAATTACGGAGACTCGTCCCTGTTGTCGATGCTTGGGCTTCAATTTGTATATGGCGAGGCGGCGCATGCCTTCGATCAGATCCACTCGGTGGTCCTAAGCCAGGGGTTTGCGGAGGCGTTGTTTGGCGCTGGTGTTGACCCCGTCGGCCGGCAGGTGCAGGTCGACCATAAAGACAATTTTGTAGTGAAGGGTGTTTATAAGGATCTGCCGGAGAATTCGACGATCCGGTTCAACTGGCTTGCGCCCTACGCGAATTTCGAAGCGGCGAATTCCTGGACAAAGAGGTGGGACGCGAATGGCATAGCGACTTATGTTCAGCTGGACCCGAAGGCCGATCCGGCGGCGGTGGACCGGCAATTGGCGCATTTCCTGGCAAAGGTGGCAAACGCGCCGACGGAAGTACTCTGGCTGTTCCCGATGAACAGCTGGCATTTATATTCGCATTTTACGGATGGGCGGCCTGACGGGAAGGGCGATATCCGTTTTGTGAAGCTGTTCACGCTGATCGCGTTGATCATCCTGGTGATCGCCTGCATCAATTTCATGAACCTGTCAACGGCCAAGTCGACGGAGCGGGCCAAGGAGGTGGGGGTGAGGAAGGTGATGGGCGCGGGGAAGGGGAAACTGGTCCGGCAATTTATCGGCGAATCGCTCGTGTTGTCCTTTGTAGCCATGTTGCTCGCTGTGGGGATCGTGTATGCCGCAATGCCGGCCTTTAATCAGTTAGTGGGCAAGCAGCTGACTATTGATCTGTTGAACCCCGTGCATGCCGGGGCTTTCCTGGGGATTGCGCTGGTGACGGGGATTGTCGCCGGGAGTTATCCTGCCTTCTATCTATCGTCGTTCTCGCCGATCTCGGTATTGAATACTATTCGGCTGCGCGCCGGGAGTTGGGCGGCTTTGGTGCGGAAGGGGCTGGTGGTCGGGCAGTTTGCGATCGGCATATTGCTTATCATTTGCACGACCATCGTCTATCAGCAAGTGAATTATACGCGTACGCGGGATTGGGGTTTCAATTGGAACAATCTGATTGTGACGAAGGTCAAGGGAGCGATCCGGCCTCATTTCGACGTGATCCGCGGCGATCTGCTTCGGACCGGGGTGGTGGACAATGCGGCCCTGAGCCAGACTCCGGTATTAAACTCAGGCTGGTGGTCGACGGATGACTATCAGTGGCCGGGCAAGGCGGCGTCACAGGACCCAACCATCGATAACGAACAAGTGACCGCA
>DATMLR010000149.1:0-9039 GCA_035570015.1 Puia sp. | reverse complement strand
ATGATCGTAAGGCATCCTTTTCATCCAAACTTCAGGATGCGGTGCGCTTGAAACGGGCCGGAGGGCGAAGACCTCGCCCAGACGATGCGAGACGGCAGTGAGCGGGAAGCACGTGATCTCATCGTCCAGGTAATCTTTCCGGATAGGATAGACGCGTACGGGCTGATTGGGCAAATGGGCAGTGGGGCGCGTCGGTTCCAGCAGATGGCCGACATTGCCGATGGTAGGATCGATGTCATTTACTGATTGTCCGAAACTTCTGTCACAGGTCACGGATAATAGGACGGCGGCAATAACCGCCGTCCTGTAGATTGTATGATGCACCATTAATATATTTTTTATTCTAACCCGGGTACGTGTTTTCAATACCCCGTGTTCTGCACCCATTTCGGATCGTTGTTCATATCCTGAAGCGGTATCGGCGCAATATAGCGGGTGCTGAGCAGGTTCGAGGTATTGATGGGATTCTCCAGAGAACTTCGGGCGGCAATGATCTGGGGCAGTATCTGCAGCCGCACGATATCGAACCAGCGCATCCCGCTCTCTCCGGCGAATTCCCAGGCCCGTTCCTGCACCACAGAATCCCGGAAGGCCGTCTGCGAAAGGCCGGGTGTGAGGTTCGGAAGCCCCGCACGCGCCCTGACGAGATTGAAAGCACTGTAGTCTGCCGCGGAGGGACTTCCGGAAGCCATATCGTCCGCTTCGGCATAGTCGAGCAACACCATGGGGTAGCGGATGAAATCCATCGCCTTGTTCGTGCTGGGGTTGATGGAGAGAATGGCGGAACTCGTCTCGTTCACCCCGTCGCCGATACCACCGGTGACAAGGCCATGCCGGAATTTCTTGTAATAGGGATGGCCGGCGTGGGTAAGCGGCGAGTTCCAGGGCACCAGCGTAAATGTCTTCGTGGTCGTATTAAGTAGCTTGAGCGTATCGTAATAGGTGCAATACGACCGGTAGCATTTCGGAGTCGTGAGATAAAAATTTATCTCCGGATAGTAGTCATCCCAACCGCCTGAGCCATCCAGCCCCGATTCATCCAGCGGTACGGAAGAGGATCCGTAGCTGCGCTCCGGAACGCCGGCCGTTACGTTGAACTGCAGGGCAAAAATGGATTCGGGGCCGTTGTTCGTAGTGAAGACCGTATTGAAGTCAGGCTCCAGCGAATAGGTCCCTGACGTGATAACGCTATCGGCTTCTGCGGCCGCCTGTGCATAGTACGAAGTCTGGTTGAGCGGCCATCCCGTCATGGTGAGGTATACGTCGGCCAGCAACGAACGGGCGGCGCCGGAGGTCGCACGGCCGGGCTGACCGGGAAAAGAGACCGGCAGCAGGGAGGCAGCCTGTTGCAAATCACTGACGATTGTCGCATAGATCGTGGACACAGAGTCACGGGGGGGCTGATCGCTCACCGGCAGTACCGTTGTAATATCGGGGATCGGCCCGAATACCCGTACCAGGTAGTAGTAGGAGAAGGCTCTTAGGAAATAAGCCTGGCCGATGGATTGGTTGACCGCCAGGAGTTCCGAAGGGGTTTGCGTGGGAACAGTTTTGTAATTGGTCAGCACATTGTTAGCCTGGTAGACGGCGTTCCAGGGGCCCTGCCACTGGTTGAAAAGGCTGGCGTTGTTGCTGGCGCCGTTGAGCTCGTCGAAAGCGCGCATATCCCCTTTGTTCAGACCCGGGTCGGTGGTAAGATCATCGGCTCCGAAGCAGGACGTCATGCGGGTCGTAAAACCAAACGCATAGTCCGGGGTCAGTTCGGTATAGATAGCGGATACCGAGGCGTCAAGGTCGGATTGCGTTTTGAAATAGCTGCTCGGGGTGAGGCTGGACAAAGGGTTTTCCTTAAGTTTCTGACAAGCCGCTCCCAGCAGCAGGACGATCGATACAGCGGGAAGGAAATATTTGAAGTTCATATACAAATCGTTTAAATGATGGGTTAATGTCTTTACCCGGGATACGTGCCCGCGTCTTTAGAATCCGGCCCTTATGCCGAAGGTGTAAGACCGCGGGTTGGGAATGATCCCCGTCTCCAGGCCCTGAGTGATGCCGTTAGTCATGTTGGTCACTTCAGGATCGTAGCCCGGGTATTTGGTGATGGTGAACAGGTTCTGTCCGCTGACATATACTTCCAGGTTCTTGACCGCCGGGCCGATCAGGGCTTGCGGCAGGTGATAGGAAAGGGCGATATTCTTCAACTTGATATAGCTGCCGTCGAATACCCAGCGACTACTGTTGATCGTGTTATTGCTGCTGGGGCTAAAGGTAGGGACATCGGTCTGGTGCGTCGGTGTCCAAACATTCAGGATACCTACATTGGTGGCATTGCGTGCATCACCAAGGCCGCCATAGGTATAGGGAAACGTTCCGGAAAAGATCTGGCCACCCTGTGTGCCATAGAAGAGCATCGTTAGGCTGAAATTCCCGAGAGAAAGGTCATTGGACCAGGAGAAGGAATATTTGGGCGCCCCGTTGCCGATGGGGATGCGGTCATCGGTGGTATTGATGTTATGCGTTCCCAGCACGTCAAAATATTTCGAGTCGCCGGGTATGTTGCCGTAGAGGGCCGCCTGAGCCGCTTCGCTGGTCTTCCAGGTGCCGAGGAACTTGTAACCGTAGAACTCACCCAGAGGCATACCTACCTTAAGGATGGATGCGCCGGTCTGCGCCGAGCCGATATTGTTCGTGATCACATTGTCAAGACCGTTCAGGGTAAGCAGCTTGTTGCGGTTGATGGACAAGATGCCATTGGTCGTCCATTTGAAATTGCGGGTGCTGACGGGTGTCGCACCGAGATCGAATTCGAAGCCCTTGTTATAGAGGCTGCCGAGGTTGACCTGGACGTTGCCGCCGCCATCGTATTCCGGCGCCGTCCTATTGTAAAGCAGGTCGGTGACCTTCCGGTAGTAATAATCAGCCGTAAAGCTGATGACGCCATGGAGCAGGGCGGCATCGATACCCACGTCCGTCTGATTGTTACGTTCCCATTTGAGGCTCGTGGAAGGTACCGTCGAGAGTGGCGTATAGACGGATACGGGAGACAGATTGCCGTTATAGGGATAGCCGGTTGCATTTTCAACGCCACCTACACCTACCGTGGGGATCGTGGAATAAGGGCCTACCGTCTGGTTGCCTGTCACCCCGTAGCTGGCGCGCAGTTTGAGGAAGGAGATGGTCTGTGAACCGGCCAGGAAGTTTTCCTTGGAAACGATCCACCCTACCGCAGCGGAAGGGAAGACGCTATATTTCTGCGTCAGTACGGAAGTACCGTCGTCGCGAATGGTTCCGTTGAGCAGGTATTTGTCCTTGAACTTATACTCTACCCTGCCCATATAGGATTGAAGAGCCTGAGAAGAGTAGCCGGGGGCCGAACCGGAAGTGGTGGTCTGAACGGCGCCCAGGCCGAGATTCCAGTAGCCGAGGCCATAGGTGGACAGGTTGGCGGATCTGCTCTGATTGTTATAGCTGGTCCCCATGGATTGTTCGTACAGTGCGGTGACGGTGAGCTCGTGATCGCCCCAGACGCCTTTATAGGTAAAATAATTACTGTTCTGGAAGCCATGACCGGTAGAATTATCTACCAAAGCGTAGCCGTTGCTGGGGCTTGCCAGGTAAGTGCTCGTTCCGGGTCCGTAAAACTGGCGGTTGGTATTGGAGGTGTTGGAATAGCTATTATTGGACGTGAAGGTCAGGCCCTTGATGATGCGGTAGGTGAGGATACCCGACGCTTCGATGTTGGTGGAACTATTATCATTGAGGCCATTGGTCTCCTGTGCGACGGGATTGATGCCCAGCGCGGCATATTGGGATTCCAGGATGAAATTTCCATTCGCGTCTTTTATGGGTGAGGTAGGGTCCCAGGCATAGGCTTCGGCGAAGGGGTCGGTGATATCCCCCTGGTACTGCGTGTTGCGATTGTGCGGCAACGATCCGGTGAGGTTGAACTGCAGGCTCAACCGGTCGCTGGCCTTGATCAGGAAATTGGCGCGCGCGATATCGGTACGAAACCATTGGTTGAGGATGAGCCCGGGCTGATCGAGATGCAGATAGGAGACGATATATTTCAGGTCGTTGGAACCGCCGGAAACCGAGATCTGGTAGTTCTGAACCCAGGGCTTGTCCTGGATGGCCTTTTGCCAGTTGGTTCCCTTATCGGTCGTCTGGAAGGTCTGGATCTGTGCGGCGGTGAAGGCCGCAGGCTGGCCGGTTGTGGCATACTGGGCATTCGTCGCAATGGCGAACTGGTAAGCGTTCATAATCGGCAGTTCTTTGGCGATCTCCTCTTTCTTTACCCAGGGGTTGATATCGATGCGCGCTTTGCCTTCCTTTCCTAATTTGGTAGTGATGATCACGACGCCGGTGGAACCCCTGGATCCGTAGATCGCGGTCGCAGAGGCGTCCTTCAGGACCTCTATCGACTCGATGTCGTTGGGCGAGATGGTGGAGATGTCCCCGCCGATCTGCCCGTCGATGACGTAGAGTGGATCATTATTATTGTTAATAGAGGCCGTTCCCCGGATGCGGACAGCGAGGCCGGCTCCCGGCATCCCGTTGACACTTTGTACGGTCACGCCGGGGACGGTGCCCTGCAGCGCTTCTTCCACCCGCACGATGGGTTTTTTGACGATTTGTTCGGCCTTCACTTCGGACGTGGCTCCGGTAACGTCCCGCTTACGCTGCACGCCATAACCAACAACGATTACGTCGCCCAGGGTCTTGGCGTCCTGGTGGAGTTGGACGGAGAACCCGGATTTACCTTTATAGGTGTAATCGAAACTTTCATAACCTACAAAGGAAATGGTGAAGACAGGTTTAATGCTGTTCCCGGTGTTGAGCTGGAAGTTTCCTTTCTCGTCCGTGGTTGTAGTGAGGTTGGTGCCTTTGATGGTCACTGTCGCGCCGGCCAGTGGTTTGCCGTATTCGTCAGTGACTTTTCCTCTGACCGTTTGGTCCTGGGCACTGGCTCCAAGGAGGGATAATGCCAACAGGAACAGTAGCAGACATTTTTTCATACAAGCAATGTTTTAGGTTTACAAGCCGCACCCCGCGGCTTTAGGATACAAAAGAACGTGCGGGACATTAACAAAGCCTTTAATTATCGATTAACAGGTAAATTAATCGGGAATTTTACGCAACCGATTTAATCTTTTTTTCTTCCGGAGGCTTCCGATGCCAGCAAATGGTAAGGGCAGAGCCGGAAATATTCATCATACGTCCGAAAATGGCAGGGGGTGATTTTAAGGGGTGGGCTGCGATCTTAAGGGGTAGGCTGCGCTGCGTGCAGCGAACAGTCGATCACGTCGGAGCGACGTGCTGCCGGCGTTACGGTGAGCCGGACCAGATGACCATTTCGGACCTGTCCTTTGACGATAGTGCTGTAAGGGGCATGCAGTTTGAAATCGGCATCCCAGCCGGCAGGCCAGGCGGGCAGGAGCAGAAGCTTTTTACCATCGGCCTGCAGGAGCATCTGCTGAAGCCCATTCTCGCCGTTCCCGCCGTTATCCTCGTCCGGCAGATAGTCATGGCCCGCCGCCCAGAAAGCCGGGAATTTTAATCGGGCGTCCTTCCGGGTAAGGTTGTAACGAACATCTTCCGCCGCTATATCCGCATAGCCCAGCATCGCCGCCTGGATGGGGTCCTGCGACCAGCAGCCTTTTTGCGGGCATTGGCGGACGTCGAAGCTGTGCCTGGCCGTCTCGAGGCCGGGCTTATCCAGGCCGTAGAGCCGGAAAGGATAGATGGTATAGAGTTCCGGGTTCTCCTCATTGTGGGACTTCGCTGTCTGGGGGCCGGTGTATGGCAGGAGACGGGGAGCGGGGCCCGATGAGTCGATGGGAAGCGGTGGAAGAATGGACCGCAGCTCGCGCCATTGGGCTTTGAGGTCGCCTGGGACGAGATTATCCGGCAGGCCGATCATGCGGGAGACAACGGCCCTGAGCCCGGCGATATCCGGGGCCGGGTCGTGCACCTTCCAGAACATCTCGATAGAATTGTCGGGATCCAGAAGAAGCCGGCCGTCCTCGTCGCGGGGAAAATGCCTGCGGAAGAATTCGAGACCGGCCGAGGCGATCGGCAGCAGGTATTGCCGGGCGAAATTATTGTCGCCCGTGTATTGATAGTAATCCAGTCCCATCATACTGAGCTCCAGGATCGGCGTAAAATAATGATGCGTATACAGGGCTTGCTCGTCGGGTCCCATAAAAGGCAGGCCGCCCCAGAAGGGGCTTGTTTCCTGGAAGTAGGCGCCATCATGGCCGTAATATTGTCGTACGGCGACGGCATTTTCGGGGAGCATATGGAGGTACATCCTGAACAGGGGCAGCATGAGGTCGAAGTCACCGGCAGCAAGCCGGGGCCAGTACATGGGCCGGGTATTCTGGAACCAGTATTGGCCGCCCCAGGCGCGGAAGTCGGCATTTTCGGGTGCGGGCTGGCCGTTTGCCGTCCGGCCGGGGTTGTCGACGACGAAGATGGAGCCGTTGAATTTGATGGGGTAGGCCCCGCGGCCCGCGCAGGCGGTGACGAAGCGCTGGAGGATATAGCCCCGCGTAACGCTGTCGGTTACAGAGGCGCCGGCGTGGCCGGCGTCGCCGGTATCATCACCGGGGTCGCGACCCTTATCAGCGGGATCGTGGAGGAAAATATAACTCCGGGACCAAAACCGCTCCCACCACTGGTGGTGCGCCTGACGGGTGGCTGCCAGATCGAGCCGGCCGGTATTGGCCAGCTGGCGGTCCAGCACCGAAAGCCAGCGGGTGTTTGTCACCGTTAGCGGGTGGATAGAAATGAGTTGGGACTTCCGGGCTGTCCGGGAACGGAGGGTGGAATCGTCCCTGCGGATGAGGTCTGGGCCTTCGAGCGCAGCACCGAAAGTAATGTCTGCGAGGTGCGGGTCAGCGAGGCGGGGATCGCCTTTGGGCGGGTTGTGGTGGAACCACGTGAGGCGGTTACGGGCTTCCGGCAGGATGGTATCGCCCCGTAGGAGGCGCCAGTCGTGCAGCGTCACGGTGGCCTGGAGCGGTTCGCCGCCGGCGACCTCCACGCGGATGACGGGGTGGTTGGCATCCACCCAGATGCGGTAGTTGACCGCGCTCGCCCCCTCCCCTTCCGTGATCCGGATCTCACCCTCGCGGAGACAAAGTGTTTGGCGAAAAGGGCCGTTGGTCTTTAAGGGATTGGGACTGAGAGCAACCTGGACGAGGCCAAGTTTCATGAGCACACCGCCCTGCTGCATCCAGGGGTCCGCGGCAGCATCTTTTTCGCCGCCCCAGGCGTCCGTTTTGGAGACATAGAAGAGGAGATCACCGCCCGGGTCTACCCAGACGTTGAGGCCGATGTCGCCGTTGCCCAACGGCATCGAAGCGGCGGATCCCGGTCCCGGCTCATTGAATGTGACATTGTACCTGTCCGGCAATGTCGGAACAGCCGACGCGGAGGAGGATGGCTTGCCGGGGCCGCCGGGTACGAAATGCTGGGCATCAGGAGCGGCAATCAGGACCAGGAGACAGGCAAGCGGAAGAAGAACATTCTTCATATTATTTGCTATATATGGATTTTCGTTTGGACTGTCCCTCAATGGCTCAACACGGGAACCTTTGAGTCCGTCGCGGTATGTTTGTACCGGAAAACCACCGGAAACACCATCCCCAGCGCCAGCGCATACCCCGCAAAAATCAGCCAGATACTGTGCCAGTCGCGAATGCCGTTCTCCGTATAATGATCGACAACCAGGCCGCTGAGAAAAGTGCCGAGCCACGCACCGATCCCATTCGTCATCAGCATGAACAACCCCTGCGCGCTGGCCCGGATCTTGATATCAGCCTCGCGTTCGACGAAAAGCGAACCGGAAATATTGAAAAAGTCGAACGCCATCCCATAGACGATCATGGATAGTACGAGAAAAGGAAGTCCGGCTCCCGGATTGCCGATCCCAAACAACCCGAACCGGAATACCCACGCGAAAATGCTCATCAGGATCACCCGCTTGATTCCAAACCGCCGCAGAAAGTAGGGGATCGTCAGGATAAACATCGTCTCGGAGATCTGGGAAATAGAGATCAGCAGCCCCGTATGCCGGACACCGAACGACTGCGCATACTGCGGGACCTTGGCAAAATCACTGATAAAAGGTGAAGCAAACGCATTGCTGATCTGCAGTGCAAAACCCAGCAGCATGGAAAATAGAAAGAAGATGAGCATTTTCAGCCTTTTGAACAGGACGAATGCATCGAGGCCAAGCGAAGCATAGAGACTCGGTTTCGGGCCCGTTCGGACCGGGAAACAGGCGGGGAGCGTAAAGGCGTAGATGCCAAGCGCCAGACCTGCCGCCGCGCTCACATACAGCTGATAAGGGCTTTGCTTCCAGCCGCATAGATCGACGACCCACATCGCACAGACAAAGCCCACCGTCCCCCAAACGCGGATCGGCGGAAAATCATTTACAACATTGAACCCGCGGTTTACAAGAAGGATATAGGATACCGTGTTGTTGAGCGCGATCGTCGGCATGAAGAAGAAGCAGTTGAAAAGCATTGCGACATAGAAGACCCCAAAGTTCGTCTGCGTTGACGCCCACACCAACATGATTGCTCCCGCGATATGACAAAGGCCGAGCACCCGTTCCGCATTCACCCATCTATCCGCCACAATCCCGAATAATGCAGGGGTAAATATTGAGGCTACCCCCATCGTACCGTAAATACTTCCAACTTGTTTGCCGTCGAAATGGAGCACATTGAACATATAGTCCCCCAACGAAATCAGCCAGGCCCCCCAAACGAAGAATTCGAGAAAATTCATCAGGATCAGCCGGAATCGAATATTCATAAGATCGGAAAGGTAAAGAATTTATTAATTTTGCTGAATAAATCGGGAATATGAACACGATGACGACAGGCCTCGACGCATTGCTGAGTACCGCACCCACAGACCTACAGCCAATCGGCGAAAAAATCCTGGCCCTACAGCGAATCACCCAGGAAGAAGGAATAAAATTATTTGAAAAGGCAAGTCTCCCCTTTCTCGGCGCACTGGCCA
>DATMLR010000148.1:0-7834 GCA_035570015.1 Puia sp. | reverse complement strand
GGTATTACGGCAACAACGATATCATGGCCGGCGACCCCATGCACGGCACGCATGTCTCGGGGATCATTGCGGCCGAACGGAATAACGGCAAGGGGATGGATGGGATCGACGACAATGTGCGGATCATGATGATCCGTGCAGTGCCCAACGGGGATGAGCACGATAAGGATATCGCCCTGGCCATCCGGTACGCAGTCGACAACGGCGCCCGCGTCATCAATATGAGCTTTGGCAAGAACCTGTCGCCTGAGAAGGAATGGGTGGACTCGGCGGTACGGTATGCCGAGAGCAAGGGTGTGCTACTGGTCCATGCTGCTGGCAACGATGCCGCCGACGTGGATACCACCGATAATTTCCCCAACCCCCATTTCCGGCATTCGACGTACACAGCTTCCAACTTTATTACGGTCGGCGCGAGCAGCGATCCGCTGGCCGAGCCGGGCTTTTCCAGCTATACCGCTTCCTTCTCCAACTATGGGAAAGATGAGGTCGATGTGTTCGCTCCCGGTACGCGGATCTATTCAACGGTCCCCGGCGGTAACAAATACGAGAACCTGCAAGGCACGAGCATGGCGGCGCCGGTGGTCACCGGGGTGGCCGCGTTAGTCCTGGAATTCTATCCCGGACTCACGCCGCAGCAGGTCAAATACTGTATCGTTAAGGGGGCAACCGAGCTGCAGGTAAAGGTGAAGAAACCCGGCACAGAAGACCAGATGGTCAACCTGTCCGATATCTCGATCTCCGGTGGTATTGTCAATGCACTTGGGGCGTTGAAAGTGGCTTCCACATTGAATGCGAAAAAAACGGACAAGTCGACCTTCAGCAATAAAAAAGATTGAGTAAATTAGGGGGCTATGATCCCCAAAACAGAGATTATCAAGGCTGAGACCTACCAGGGCTATCTGGACCTGGTGAAGGAGAACGATTTCCGCGACGCGCTCGACAAAAACACCCGACAGTTCCGAAAGTTGCTGGAGGCCATTCCACGCAAGCAATACGATTATGCGTATGCGGAGGGGAAGTGGACTTTGCGCGAGTTGCTCCAGCATATTATCGATTGTGAACGGGTCTTCGATTACCGGGCCTTGCGGCTGGCACGGATGGATGCCACACCGTTGGCGAGCTTCGACGAAGTGGCCTGGGGCAAGACAATGGGCGGCGCTAGCCGGCGTTGGAAGGACCTGATGGAGGAATTCAGGGCAGTCCGGGTGTCGACGAAGTATTTGTTCGATTCCTTTTCAGACGAGCAGCTTAGATTCGTCGGGGAAGCCAATGGCCGGCCCCTGAATGCGTTTACGATTGGTTACCTCGTTCCTGGTCATGTCTGGCATCACATGAACATCATCAAGGAGCGTTATCTTAAATAACCCATGCTGCTCCATCGGCTCTCTCTCCCACCCCGCCGCATTCATCGGATCGCGGTTAGTTCCTATTTCTTCCTCGCCGGGCTTTGCTTCTTCAGCTGGGCTTCGCGCATCCCCAACATCCAGATGAAATTGCATTTGGACAATGCGGCGCTGGGCGGGGTATTGCTGGGCTTGCCTGCAGGACTGATGGTCTCCCTGCCGCTGGCGGGCTGGCTGGTGGCGCGAATGGGCAGCCGGCCGATTGCGATGACGGCTGCCTTGCTATATGCGGCTACGCTGCCGGTGCTTGGGCTGGTAACACAGGGGTGGCAACTGGTGGCAACTTTGTTTGTCTTTGGAATGGGCGGGAACCTCCTCAACATTTCGATAAATACGCAGGCGATTGGAACGGAGGCGTTGTATGGCCGGACGATCATGGCCTCCTATCACGGGTTATGGAGCCTGGCAGGCTTTGCGGGCGCATCGTTGGGGAGCCTTTTTATCAGTCTCGGATGGTTGCCCTGGGAACATTTTTTGGTGATCAGCGGGATGGCGCTGGTGATCGTGGTAACGAGTTCGGAGCAGCTGATCGCAACGGAACGCGGAGGTCGCGGCGGCCAGCCGATCTTTGCGCGGCCGGACCGGTCGTTGATCAACCTCGGGATCATCGCCTTTTGCTCCATGATCTGTGAAGGCTCCATGTTCGACTGGAGCAATGTCTATTGGCAGCGCGTGGTGCTGCCGCCGACGGCGCTGGCAGGTCTTGGGCTAACGGCCTTCTCGTTTACGATGGCGGGAGGACGATTCGTCGGCGATATGCTGGCCACGCGCTGGGGGATCCGGCGAATGCTGCAAGTCAGTGGCGGGCTGACGGCTATGGGGCTGTTGATCGCGATCGGGTTCCCGTTCATGCTGCCCGCGCTGGCGGGTTTTCTCTTTGTCGGGGCAGGAGTGTCCTCTGTGGTACCGCTGGTGTATAGCGCGGCGGGACGGTCCCGGGTGTTGTCTCCCGGCGTGGCATTGGCCGCTGTCTCCACGATCGGCTACCTGGGATTCCTGTTTGGGCCACCCTTTATCGGCTTTATCGCGCAGGCCTTCAGCCTGCGCCTTTCGCTGGGGCTGATCGCAGTACTGGGGTCGCTGATCGCGGTGATGGCGACCTGGACGAAATTCGAATAAATAAATGCGGCGCGCGCCAAAGGCGCGCGCCGCATATCCTGAGTTTCTTTATTTACCATAAACTACGCTCTTCTGAGCGATCATATCGTCGAGGACATTGACCGTTTCACCCAGCCATAGATCGGAGCGTTTCTCCTTCAGCCAGGACTGGAAGCGATCCGCCTTATTCTTGTCATCATCGTATTTGTGCGCGTCTTCGGGCAGGGAAAAGACATTCAGCTGGCCGGCCGTAGGCAGCTTGCTGAGGTCTTCGATCTCCCTCACTTTAGCCTTGATCTCCTTCTGTTCCTCCTGGTACTTCCTGATGTTGAGGGAAAAGACTTTGTCTTCCGTTTTGCTCAACCATTCGGCATCCGACTGGATCTCGTTGAGCGCGGTGTCATGTTTGAGCCGCTGGTCGGACATTCCCTTGATGTAATTGATATCGTAAGCATATTTCCAGGGCGTATAATCAGCCTTCTGGATCTCATCCCAAGGCAGGGCATCGGGGTTATCACGCTCCCGGATCTTGGCATACTCATAGATATCGGGATAGATGTCGGGCAGAACGATATCGGAAGATACACCGCGGAGCTGGGTGGAGCCGCCGTTGATGCGATAGAATTTCTGTAGGGTCAGCTTGATGGTCCCCAGCTCGCTGTTCGTGGGATCGAGGCCCATGCTCTTGTCCAGGCCGATGGGGCGCTGCACGGTGCCTTTACCGTAAGTAGAAGAGCTGCCGATGATCACGCCGCGGTGGTAGTCCTGGATAGCGGCGGCAAAAATCTCTGAGGCGGATGCGCTGAGCTCGTTCACCATGACGGCAAAAGGGCCGTCCCATAATACCGACTTATCGTGATCGGGATAAACCTGCGGTTTCTCATCACGGCTCCGCACCTGAACGATGGGGCCCTGCTCGACAAACAATCCGGCCATCTGGACGACATCGGAAAGCGAGCCGCCGCCATTGTTGCGGAGGTCGAGGACGATGCCGTCAACCTTCTCAGCCTTCAGTTTCATGATTTCCCTGGCGACGTCGATCGAACAGCGATTGCCTTTTGGATTATCGAAGTCGGCATAGAATTCCGGAAGGTAAATGTAACCGATCTTGCCTTTTGCCGAGTTGACGATGGCGCTGCGCGCGAAGACCAGTTCGTCCTGGACGATCTCTTCACGGATCAGTGAGACAATATGCGTAGTTCCGTCAGGTTTTTTGAGAGTCAGCCGGACTTCTGTACCCTTGGTACCGCGGATGAGTTTGATCGCATCTTCCACGCTGTAGCCCGTGAGGTCCGCGGGTTCTGCACCGCCTTCGGCGACTTTGAGAATGATGTCGTTTACGCCTACCTTCCCCGATTTCCAGGCCGGGCTGCCCGTGACCAGCGTAGTGATCTTGATGTTGCCGTCCTCTTCTTTCAAGGTGGCGCCGATCCCGAAAAAGCGTCCGCTCATCTGCTCGTCAAAATAACGCTTCTCCACCGGCGGAAAATAGTCGGTATGCGGGTCCATCGTTTGTACGATGGTCTCGACAAACACATTGAAACGGTCGTCATCGGTCATCTTCACTTTCAGCCGCTCGTAGAGGCGGTCCATGACCTTGAGCGTTTTTTCCCGGGCATCCTTTTCGATCTGGGCATCGGTACGGACGACATAGCCCGGAGTATTTTTGTTTGCCTCCTGGTTTTCGAGCATATCGGCATAGCGTTCCAGGGTCAGATATTTAAGCTGTTTGCGCCAGGCCTCTTTACGGGCGGTTTCAGTCCCCGGCCAGGGCAGCTTATCGAAGTTCTGATTGTAGTCCTCATCCTGGTTGAAGTCGAAGGGCTTGGCCAGGATGCTCTTGTAAATCTGTTCCGTCTCGAGCAGCCGTTTATTGTAGATGACATTCACGGCGGGAACAAAGACGATGGGCTTGCCCAGGATCTCGTCGTCGATCTCCTTGCCGTATTTGCCTTTCAGCTCGTCGATATCGGATTGAAAGAAGATATTTTTATCGGCGTCGACTTCCTTGAGGTACTTGCCGAATACTTCCAGCGAAAAGCTGTCGTCGATAGGTTTTGGACTATAGTGAAGCTCTTCCAGGTATTCCCCGACGTTGTGCAGGATCGTCTCGTTCCTGGAGGGTGGGTTGCCGCCGACCCCCAGCGTACGGAATGCCACAAAGACCCCCCCGCCCAGGATCAGGAGGACCACCGGCAAATTTCTCAGTTTAATCATATACTTCAATACTTTAAGCATAACCTATCAAAAATAACGATTATTGAGATGGGATGTTGTCGGGTCGGACCAATATTAACAACCGTTTTTCCAGAAATTACACGAACGGAAGAATGGGTGCCGGATCATAAAAAAAGCTTCGATCCGGTGAATTTCACCATGTGACCGAAGCTTGGGAAGGGTGGATGATGGGGTTCGAACCCACGACCCTCAGAACCACAATCTGATGCTCTAACCAACTGAGCTACAACCACCGTGTTGGTTTCCGAAGCGCGAAATTAAGACAAAATATTTTGTGGAACAATTTTTTGTAAATCCGGGCTCCGCCCGGTTTGCACCCTACATTTGCACCCTATGGCAAGAATGACGTGGTGGTTGTACACGATCCCTTTTATTTCCGCTTTTATTCACTGGTTGACGATCTGGATGGCCCTCAAACTCCTCTTTCATCCCCGGCATCCCCGACGAATTCTCGGCTTCACCCTGCAAGGGGTCTTTCCTAAAAAGCAGCAGCAAATCGCCGAAAGCCTCGGGCGGATCGTGGGGCAGCAATTGCTCTCATTCGGAGATATCGAAAGGACGATCACTGATCCGCAGAACGTCCAGCGGATCCTGCCTGTGGTCGAAGAACATATCGACCACTTCCTTCGCAGCAAGCTGAAGGAGGCCATGCCGATGGTCTCGATGTTCATTGGGGAAAAGACGATCGCGCAGCTGAAGGCTGTCTTTATGCGGGAACTGGAGGAACTTTTCCCGGTCATCTTACAGCGCTATGTCTCGCATCTGAGAGAAGACCTCGATCTGGAACGGATCGTGGCGGAAAAGATCGCCGGATTCTCGAACGACCGACTGGAGGCGATGCTGAACGAATTCCTTACCAGAGAGTTCCGGTTTGTGGAGGTCATTGGGGCAGTGCTCGGATTTGTGATCGGGTTGCTTCAGATTCTGATCACACTGCTCATGCGGTAAGGGGTGGCCTTTTCGTTATTACCCCTTTCGCATCTGTTTTATACCGTCTGTATAGATTGACTGGATTGCTAAGCCTTTTGAGCGGATTTTTGCAGCTAAATGAATACGTTGAACTCATGAGAAAATATTGGCTATTATCTTTGGTTTTGGCTTTATCACTGAAAGGATATGCACAAATTCCACCGATTGGCGGCGGCCCGGGCGGTGCGCGAAGGGGTGGCGCGGCGCCCGCGATCGGACATTTTTACGGACGGGTTATCGATACCAAATCGGATAAAGGGATGGACGGGGCATCGGTCCAGCTCATTCAGAGCAAATACAATCCGGCCACACATTCACAGAAAGATACCGTTATCGGCGGCCAGATCACCGACCGTCGGGGGAACTTCAGCCTGGAGAATCTGCCGATCATGGGGAATTTCCGGCTAAAGATCACGGCGATCGGGTATAAAACCTACGAGCAGAAGGTAGCTTTCGATCTGAAAGGAATGAGGCCGGGCGGTGGCGCCCCCGTTGCCGGCGATGATGCGCAGCAGGCCGACCGGGCGATGCAGGCGTTGAATGCCGTCGACAAGGACCTCGGGAATATCAAGCTGGACGAAGAGGCGCAGACGATGGAATCCGCCGTCGTAACGGCTACCAAACCGCTGCTCACGATGGGCATCGACCGAAAAGTCTACAACGTAGAAAAAGATATCTCCGCCGTTGGCGGCACCGGCGTCGATGTCATGAGGAACGTGCCTTCGTTGCAGGTGGATATCGACGGAAATGTAACGCTGCGCAACAGCACGCCGACTATCTTCGTGGACGGGCGGCCGACGACGCTCACTCTCGACCAAATTCCGGCAGACGCCATCCAGAGCGTTGAGATCATTACCAACCCCGGCGCCAAATACGATGCGAGCGGCGGCACCGCGGGTATCCTCAATATCGTCCTCAAGAAGAACCGCAAGGCGGGATATAACGGAAGCCTGCGGGCGGGGATTGACCAGCGTGGCAAGTTCAACCTGGGCGGCGATATCAATGTCAAGCAGGGGAAGGTCAATTTCTTCCTCAGCGGGAATTACAGCGAACGCAAGTCGATCTCGCCGGGCACCACCAGCCGGTATACGTTCAACCAGCCCGGCTTCCCCAATGACAGTCTGATCGAGAACGATTACAATGTCAATCTCGGTTATTTCGCGTTTGGCCGCGGCGGGGTCGACTTCCTGCTGGATAACCGCAATACGCTGACGTTGACCGGGAATATCGTACATGGGACTTTCAAACCCTATACTAACAGCAATATAGATGTCGATACAGTATATTCGGGGAATACTACCTACTCTTATACTTACAGGGAATCTCAGAGTAATTCACAGTTCAACAACCATGGCGCCATGCTGAGTTTCAAGCATACCTTCCCGAAAGCGGATGAGGAATGGTCAGCAGATGTGAACTATAGCCAGGGCACGAATAACAACGACAACCTGATCGCTTCCAGTATCTATGACGTAAAGGGCCAGCCGCTGAGCAGCGTTTACAATCAGCAGCAGACCATCAACGGCACCAACAAATTCTTCACCGCACAGACCGACTATACGCTGCCGATCACCGAAAAGTCCAAATTTGAGGCCGGCGCCCGGGTCGCCATCCGCCATATGTATAGCCTGACCGATCTGGACACGATGGGCGCCGATAACAAATTCATCCTGGAAGCGCTTTTGTCCTCCGCGTTCACCTTCCAGGACCAGGTCACCGCCGCTTATGCCACGTATTCGAACGCCTACAAGAATTTCGGCTTCAACATAGGAATGCGGATGGAATCCTGGCACTATACCGGCGTACAAAACTATACCAATGTGACCCCAAGTGGCGTGCAGTATGATACCGTAGGCAATTATAGCCATACGACAGTCCCGAACCTTTTCCCCAGTGTTTTCCTGAACCAGAAACTGGACGACCGCCAAACGCTGTCGTTCAGCTATACCCGAAGGATTGACCGGCCCAGCTTCCAGCAGCTGTTCCCCTTCACCGACTACTCGGACTCGCTGAATCTCAGCCGCGGCAATCCCAGCCTCGGGCCGCAGTTCACCAGTTCCTATGAGCTGGCCTATGCGTTGAACTACTCTACCACGAATACGTTCATGGCTTCCGTTTATTAC
>DATMLR010000147.1:0-11289 GCA_035570015.1 Puia sp. | reverse complement strand
CTGGCCCAAACGCCGTTCCCGTTACATTTGGCCTTCAACCGGCTGAGGTAATTATCGCTGTTCAAACTGCCCCGGAGATGGATCTCAAACGGCAAGTCGATCCGGGCGGCCGCTTCCAGCAGCAGCTCAAGGCCCCGGTTGGGACCGATCACCTGGGAAAACCAATAGAATCTGACCGGATCGCCGGGCATGCCGGCCGGCAGCTCTTCAAAGGGAAACACATTCAGGATCGTCAAGGGTTGCTTTACACCGTACTTCTTCCGGTAGGCGTCCCCGATCCCCCGGGACGCGGCGGTCATGTAGACCGCCCGGGGAAGATATTTGCCTTCCAGGTATTCGACCCGTTTGATATGTGGGGACACCACCGCCGTATCATCCATCCCCGTATGCCAGTCTTCCGCATCGAAACCGAAGCGGACTTTACTGCGCCTTGCCGCCCGGTAGGCAACCCCCAGCGCCTCGGCGTGATGCGCGATATATAGGTCCGCTTTCTCCCTGGCGGCCAGGACCAACAGCCCATCGAACGCTTTTTCCTCTGCCCGTTCCGCCACTCCGCCGCCAAACCAGATGGTCGACAGGAAAAGGAATAGCCGGTGCTTCAGGGACAAGTATAGCCAGTACCACCGCTCCGCTTTCCGCTCCCTTCGGAAATTCACCGTCCGAAGGGACCAGGGGCGCCGCTGCATCAACTCTTCATCGAACGCTGCCTGCTTGTCCGAATTGCTCACCGTAACCACGACTACCTGATGACCCGCCGCCGAAAGGGCATCTGCCTCTTTCAACACGCGGGGGTTATAGCTGATATGCCGGGTAGACACTATACAGATCTTAGCCATGCCAACAGGTTATCTGGTATTGAATTTTATCGGGTAATAAATTGCTGCACCCGCTCCACCTGGCGGGCATAGGTATTGTCCAGCGCAAACCTGATCCGCCCGATCTGCCGTTCCGCTGAGTTATAGCCGGCCAGGTCCCGGATGACTGCGTCAAAAATATCCGGCAGCCGCTGTTCCTCCATTGGATCGCTCATTTCGAGGAGGTCAGTTCCGGCATAGCTGGACACATGCGTCGCGATGATGACCTTGCCGGTGCTCATATACTCCAGCAGCTTATGGGAATTGGAGGCGCCATTCATTTCGGTTCGCGGCGAATAGATGAACAGGAAGGCATCCATTTCGAACAATCTCTCGGCGAGCTCCTGCTGGCTTACGACGCCATGCAGAAAGACATTTCTTTGTCCATTCAGAAATTCGACGAATTCCAGCAGTTCCTGCGGGGTCGTATGCCCCTCCGAATTGACATTATTATCCGTCATGCTATGCGGTCCCCAGAAATGGAACTCGATCTCCGGATGTTTTTCGATGATCTCACGGGCAATCGCCGTATTCATCCCGGCCCGCAAGAGGTTGCCGGTATAACCGACTTTGATGGGGTTACCGGCGGCCCGCGCAAATTCGTTGTTCTGGAGCCGCCGTCCGGACCGGTCGGCGAAATGATGACCGAGACCGTGATGAATAAATAATTTGGGCGGCGCTGTATCCTTATAGTGATCCAGGATGACCTGCGAGACCGAGATCAGCGCGTCCGCGGTCTTCGTCGCCTCCACGATATGTGCCCCGCGGTAAAAATCATACAGCATCAGCACACACTTATCCGCACCGAACGGCCGGAGATCGATATATTGATTGGGGTTGAAAGACCAGACCTCCGCAATGCGACTACCCGTGATGGTTTGGATGGCCCGGATATACCTTGCATTCAGGCGCCGGTAAAGGAACGGTAGCTTGTGCCGGAGGAACAGACTGGCGCGGACCGTCTTCGTGCGGATGATCGTCAGCATGCCGTCCTCCAGGGTCTCGCCCACCACCGCCAGGGCCCGGCCGGGCAGATGGCGCGGCGGATTCACGAAGTAGACCTTGTTCCCTTTCTTCACCAGCTCGAGCGCAAAGTGCATCTTGGAAAGGAGCATTTTCCCCCAGGGCTCCGTGGAAAGGATAATTATCGTCCGGTTTGGCTCACTCTCCATGATAAATCATTTTTTTCTGGGGGAAAACGTACGCGATTAATTTTTCGCAAACATAAGCGATAGCATCGTCGGATAATTCGGGGAAAATCGGAAGGGAAAGTATGCTGCCCTGGTAATCATGCGCCGTAGGGAAATCCGCGGGTTTGAATCCCCGGTGAGAATAACACGCCAGGAAGGGCAGGGCGGCTGGATAATGTATGGCGGTCTCGATCCCCGCATTGGTCAGCGCCCGTTGTAAATTCTCCCGGTCCTCATTTCGGATAACATACAGGTGAAAGACGTGGCGGGCGTCTGTTCTGGTTGGCGGGATCGCCACGCCGGCGTCCTGCAAAAGTTGATCATATTTATGCGAGACGGCGATCCTGGCTTCCGTCCACTCCTCCAGGTGCGGGAGCTTGGCCAGGAGAATGGCCGCCTGTAGTCCGTCCAGCCGGCTGTTCCGGCCTTCCATCAGATGATTGTGCTTCCCTTGCTGACCATGCTGCGAGATCATCCTTGCCTTTTCTGCGATCGCGGGATCATTCGTCGCCATGCAGCCCGCATCCCCGTAAGCGCCGAGGTTCTTGCCGGGATAGAAGCTGAAACTGGCTGCATGGCCGAAAGTGCCCACCGTGCGCCCGGCGATCTTCGCGCCGTGTGCCTGCGCACAATCCTCAATCACCAGCAGCTGGTGTGCCTCCGCTATCTTCATGATCGCCGGCATATCGGCCGGCTGGCCATACAAATGAACGGGGATCACGGCTTTTGTCCGCGGTGTGATGGCCTTCCTGAGCAGCACCGGATCCATGGTGAAATATTCCTTTTCGATGTCGACGAAGACCGGTGTCGCCCCGACCGTGCTGACCGCTTCGGAAGTAGAGATCCAGGAGATCGCCGGAACGATGACCTCATCTCCTCTCCCGACACCAAACGCCTGTAAGAGGATCTCGATCGAATCGGTGCCATTCCCGCAGGCGATCACGTGGTCGATCCCCAGATATGCGGCAAACGCCGCCTCGAAATCTCTGACGGCCTGACCGCCGATATAGGAGGAATTCCGGATCGTTGTCTCTATGGCCTGATCGATGTCATTTTTGATGCTCAGGTATTGCGCGTACAGATCTGCAAAAGGGACTTTCATAGTTAATTTTGATTATAGACTTTCTTGATCGCCTCCTTGGAACAATGCCACGAATCGTAAAATTCATCCAGCGGGATACCGAGCCGGACCGCATCGAAACCTCCCCGGATCGGAATGGCCTTCTCCCGTGCGAATTGCCGGTAAAGCGAATCGTAGCTGGAGAAAACGTTCTCAAAACGCTTATTCATGGTAGCATAGTATTCATGATGGTAGGGGATCATTACCAACACAACCTTTACCCCCCTGCCGATCAGGTAGTCCACGAGTGTCGACAACGACTGAACCTTCCCAGGGTCGAGGTTGACGATTTCCCGGCCGCCGACGACCCGGGCGTCGGCCGCAACTTTAAGCGTATCCGGATTGCTATAGGAAGCGGAATAGCAGACCGTGCCATCCGAAAACCGCCCGCTCGTCGCCGGCCGGTCCATGCCGACATCCCGAAAGCGCTTGGATTTATGTTGGCTGAGGAAAGTCAGTGATTTCTCGAAATAGTCGAAGGAAAATAGCGCCCCAGCCTTTTCCAGCAGCAGGGACCGCTGACCGGCATCCGTCGGAAGATGCAATTTGCCCATCATATATCGATGCGCGGAAGCGAGCGTTTGCCATTCCGTCGTACCCCCCTGACAGATCAGATGCGGGTCCGCATTGATCACGATCTCTTCCGGCAGCTTGTGCAGACTGTCCAGCAGTCCGACGATAGCGATGAGGTCATGGACGTTCGCATGGGAGACACCGCAATTCAGGACTCGTTTGCCCGGAAAAAAATCCGTGCCCAGTTCCATGACCCGGCTTGAACCCAGTACGACCACATCGGGCCGGTAGGAAAGCTTTGCAATCATCTGCTCCTGCAATGCCCGTTCGTCATAATTCGTGACGTTGTCCACGTTATGTCCTTTTATAAGGACGTCAGAGATCCCGGCCACATAAGCCTTGCCCGAAAAGATATTTGCCGGATCGATAAAATAGTTGACCCCTATCACCAGTAACCCCAGCGGCGCAACGATCAATGTCAGGTTGTAAAGCAGCTTTTTCATCAGAATTGGAAATAGATGAATTCTGATCCGTTGAAGATCCCCAGGCTGATGAAAGCCAGCGGAATGCCATAATAGAACGCCCAGCGAAACGGTCTCGGTCTCGACTCCAGCCATTTATCGATCGGTTGATCTTTTTGCAGGCCCTGGATCAGCATCAGGAAAGCCAGGACGATCAGGGATATGACAAGATCGTTGAGTGACTGGTTCAGATAGACGAGCCGCAGCCTCGCGAAATGCAGGTTGGCGGCGATATCCCGCAATTGCGTCGGGATGCCTACAAAAAGATTCCGGATGACATACCGGGCCTGGGCAACGTTTTGTGCCCGGAAAAAAATCCAGGCAAACGTCACCGCCGTGAAGACGGCCGCCCGCCGAACCAGGATAAGAACCCAGGTGGGTTGTCGCTCGTCTTTCCGTCTACCCCGCCGCATGATCCGTTCCGCGATCAGGTAAAACCCGTGGAGCGCGCCCCAGATCACAAACGTCCAGTTGGCCCCATGCCAGGCCCCGCTGAGCATAAACACGATCAGGATGTTCAACGCCCAGCGATAAGGGGGTACCCGGTTACCTCCCAGGGGAATATAGACATAGTCCCGGAACCACGAAGACAGCGAGATATGCCAGCGCGTCCAGAATTCAGCGATCCCCGTCGCGCGGTAGGGCTTATTGAAATTCGTCATTAGGGTATATCCCATACACCGGGCCGAACCGATGGCGATATCCGAATACCCGGAGAAATCGCAATAGATCTGAAAAGCAAAGAAGATAGTGGCGATGATCAGCGGCAGCCCGGTATAGCCATATGGATTCCCATAGACCTGGTTGACGAATAGCGCCAACCGGTCTGCGATAACGCATTTCTTAAAAAGCCCCCACGCGATCTGGATCAGTCCGCTCCGCATATTCTCATAGTCGAAATGCTTGACCTCATGGAATTGATGGAGGATGTTTTGTGGCCGTTCGATGGGTCCGGCCACCAGTTGGGGATAGAACATCACATATAAGGCATAAATCCCGAAATGTCTCTCCGGCTTCTGATGCCCCCGGTAAATCTCGATCGTATAGCTCATGGCCTGGAACGTATGAAAGGACAATCCGATCGGCAGCAGGATGCTCAGCAGCGGAATATGCCCGGTCCGATGGACCGAATCCAGGACCTGATTGATATTGATCGCGATGAAATTGTAATATTTAAAAACGGCCAGCACCCCAACGTTGGCCGCAATGCTCAGCAGCAGCAGGTATCTTTTCTTTCGCTTGTCGGGTTCGCGCGCGATCCAGATCCCGGCAAAATAGTCGATCACAATCGTGAACACGAGGATCAGGATATAGATCGGCTTAAAGAACATATAAAAAAAGCAGCTCGCCGCGAGCAGCAGCATCCACCTGAAGCGATGCGGCAGCAGGAAGAACAGGATCGTCACTACCGGGAAGAAGATCGCGAACTCGAGTGAGTTGAACAGCATAGCTGGCTTTTATAAAGGACTTAGCATTTTACAGAGCCCGCAGGAAGCGGGCCGGATTCCCCGCATAGATCCCGGGTTTCGAAATATTCTTTGTTACCACCGCGCCGGCGCCGATCACCACGCGATCGCCAATCGTGACGGCCAGGATCGTCGCATTCGACCCGATCGACACCTGATTTCCGATAAACGTCTTTTTCCATAGCGACTTATCCCCGCCCGCGGGCCCGCCGGTCTGAAAGAGATCGTTTATAAACATCACCCCATGTCCGATGAAACAATCGTCCCCCACACTTACTCCCTCACAGATGAAGGTATGGGACTGTACTTTACACCGGCTCCCGATCTTAACGTCGTTCTGGATCTCGACGAACGGGCCGATGAAGGAACCGTCGCCAATCGCGCAACCGTAAAGATTGACCGGCTGCACAACTTTCACCCCTTCGCCGAAAACGACGTCTTCCCTGATATGCGATTCGAAAATGACCGGTTTTCCCATTAACTCATCTTTTGCGCTGAATAGATCTTGTCGATGATCTCGACCGTCTTCAAACCCTCAAAACCATTTGTGGCGATCACGCCGCCGTTAGTCAGCACCTCAATCACGTTGTGGTACACCTTATCGTGGTTGCTCATCGAGCCAAAATACTGGCCGTAGTTGTTCGGCGGATTCCCCGGCGGAAGGTCCTTGATCTCATAGCCGTCGATCTTCTGATATTCCAGCTCATTGAGATATTGACCGCCGATCTTGACCGTCCCCTTTTCACCGAAAATGGTCAGCGAGCCCTCCATATTTTTCTCAAAACTGTTGACCGTATAATTGATCGTCCCAACCGCGCCATTATAAAACCGCAGACTGATGCAGCCGGTATCCTCAAATTCGATGATACCCTGGTGATGGAAGTTCCCGGTAAAGGCATGCACCTCTTTGACATCTCCTACGATCCAGTACAACAGGTCGATAAAATGGCTGAACTGGGTGAACAAGGTGCCGCCGTCAAGATCACGCGTCCCCTTCCAGGAGTTCCGGTAGTACTCTTCATTTCGGTTCCAGAAACAGTTGAGCTGTACACTATAGATCTGTCCCAGCCTGTCCTCTTCAATGGCCTGCTTGACAGCCGCCACGGGCGGGTTGAACCGGTTCTGTTTGACGATGAACAGGCGGCGGTTGGATTTCTCCGCCGTATTGATCATGTCCCCGCAGTCCTGCACGCTAAGGGCCATCGGCTTTTCGCAAAGCACATGATGGCCGGCTTTTAGGGCCTGGATCGAATGACGGGCGTGGAGACCGTTGGGGGAGCAGACGGCAACCACATCCAGCCCGGGATGAGCGGCCAGCATATCGGTAACCTGCTTGTAGGATTGGGCCCCGTATTTATTTCCCAGCTCGATCGCTTTTTTTTCTTCGACATCGCATACCGCGACCAGTTGTCCTGCCTTGTGGATGTGTTCTGCATGGCGTTGCGCGATGCGGCCGCAACCTATAATTCCAAACTTTAATGGGTTCATATCTTAATTTTTTGGGCCGGGAAATTCACCAGCACCCCCATCCCTTTTCGTTGATAGACGAACAAGCTGCCTGCGGCTACAGCCGATGCCCCCCCTTCCCGGACGGCTTTTTCAAGATCCGCCACGTTGGCGGCCCCACCGCAGGCGATCACCGGGACCTTAACCGCTTCGCTGACGGCTCGGATCAGCGGGATATCGTATCCCTCCCAGGTGCCATCGCGGTCGACGGAATTCAGGAAGATCTCCCCTGCGCCTGCCCCTTCCAGGGTCTTTGCCCACTCCACCGGATCCAGATCGGTCTTCCGCGTCCCGGAAACCGAATAGACCCGCTGCTTACCAAAAAGGTTCTTTTTTACGTCTATGCTCCCAACAACGGACTGAGCGCCGTAAATATTTCCTATTTCCTCCAGGATGGAAAGATTATTAAACAGCACGGAATTCAGCACTACCTTTTCGAAACCCCCGTCGAAGACCTTCCTGGCCTGGTCAAGCCGGGTAATCCCGCCGCCGTACGCCATCGGCATAAAGGCCTCACCCGCTATTTCGGCAATTTTCGAAAAATCCGGCTCCCGCTTCTCCAGGGATGCGTGGAAGTCCAGCAGTACCAGCTCATCCGCCTCTTTCTCGTTAAAAATCTTGACGGTATTGATCGGGTCGCCGACATAGTTTTCCTTTCCAAAACGGACGGTCTTGTATAATCCACCGTCGCGAAGCAATAGCACCGGTATGATCCGGACCCGGCTCATAGGGCTGCAAAATTTTCAAGCACCTTCATTCCGAACTTGTGGCTCTTCTCCGGGTGGAATTGCGTCCCATAGATATTGCTTTTCCGGAACGCGCAGGCAAATTCATATCCGTATAGCGCTGTAGCCGTCACCTCAGCCGGCTGTTGGAACTCGAAATGATACGAATGCACGAAGTAAAAACGCGGCTCTTCCGGGAGACCGACCCAGAGGGGGTTCATTGGGGGGGTCCCGGGATTTTCCCCGGTGATCCCATTTTCTCCGGTGATCCTGATCTCGCGCCACCCCATATGCGGCACTTTCAATCCATTCAGGTCCCAGTCCCGGAAGCGGACCGTATCGGCATCTACCCAGCCCAGCCCGTCCGTGTCTCCTTCCTCACTATGACCCGTCATCAGCTGGGCGCCGAGACAGATCCCGAGGATCGGCCTTTTCTCTTGCAGTACGAGCCGGTCGAGGAGCAGCTTTAGCCCGCTCCCGTGCAGGTTCTCCATCCCTTTACGGAAGTGACCTACGCCGGGAAGGATGAGCCTGTCGGCACTCCCGATGACTGCCGGATCGGCCGTGATCTCTGCATCCACCCCGATCCGCCTGCACATGTTCCGGATGGAGGTAAGGTTACCCAGGCCGTAATTGATGATCGCGAGCATTATTTGACGGGAAAAATTGTCCGGTAGATGGATTTAATCGGCTTGAGCACGGGATAGCGCTCGTCGATGGGTTTTTCGTAATCGAAGTCATAATGGCTCCGCGGGGGCGTCACCATGATGTGATCGAACTCCGCAGCCGTCAGCCCCAGTTTCTTCAGGACAAACTCATAGTCGATCTTGAATTGTTTCGGATCATAGATCGGCCTGGCCAGCTCTTCCAGTGCCTCTCCTTTGGTGATCTGGCCTCCGAAGATCAGGTCGGACAAATGCGCCTTGCGTTTGTCGATCTTGAATTTCTCCGGAAGGATGTATCCCTGGTAGAACCGGGTCCAGATGCTTTCATAGTGTTTGCCGCCGTAGTCGCGCCAGCCGAGTTCTTTCTGGATGAGCTGCTTTACCTGTTGTTTGTCGTAATCGACATAGTTGATCGGTGAAATAGACCGGACACCCATCACCTGCTGGTAATATCGTTTGACTTTTGCGTTTGAAAAGGGAAAAGTTCGGAGCGGCAGGGTGCCATACACTTTGTGGATGGCCTTGATATTGACATGGTCGCTCTTGGGGTGGATCCAGCTTCGGGGCAGTGTATTTTCGGTCTGGACATTTGTTCCGTTCAGGAAATATCTGATCTTTTTTTCACCTGCCAACCGGTATAATGTCGCGAAAATGGCATGATCCGTTATCGCCTCAATATCCACCACCGAAGCCCTGAGATAGGCCAGCTGCAGGTCCCGGAACTCATTCCAGTCGATCACGTACGTATAAAGATCGAACCCCAGCCGGCTGATAATATTCTCGATATTCATGACCGCCAGCTCGGAATTCCAGCCATTGTCGAAATGGACGGCCAGCGGCCGAAGCCCCAGCTTTTTCGCCAGCCAGGCGACATAGGTGCTATCGACGCCGCCGCTCAACCCCATGATACAATCGTACGGCAGGCCTTTCCCCGCATCCTTTATCCCGGCTGCAAGAGATTCCAGCTCCTTCCAACCCTCTTCTCCGGTCCGCAGGCCGGCAGCCGCTTTTTTATACTCGTAATAATAATTGCAGATACCCTTCTCATCGAACCGGATGTCCGGGTCGGCGATATTGTCCATGACCGATAAACTGCATTGTTGATAAGGTCTCTCTTCCTTCATAGCTTTAACTTTCTCTTCCTGAATGCACTGAACTTGCCGGCGGGGATATATCCATGATACAGATGACTGTTGGTGAACGGAAGGCATTTTTCCTTGTCCAAATCCTTGATCTTTTTTGCCGGTACCCCACCTATCACACAATAACCTTCTCTGAAAGATTGAGTGACTACCGCTCCAGCAGCGACGACCGTCCAGTCTCCCAGCTCAACCCCAGGAAGGACGGTTGCTCCGGCGCCAATCCAGCTGTATTTACCGATCGTAACCGGCGCTTCGTGGTGCTTCCTCGTGTCGTATAGGTCATGATTGGCCGTCACAATGACGACATTGGGCGCTATTTGTGTATAATCCCCGATAACTAATCCTCCTCTTCCGGTAATATAGCATCCGCCCATTATACCCGGATATGCATCGACACCCACCAGGATACTTTCCACGTCATAAACCTTACTTGTCCAGTGCACAGGCCAGTAGGCCGCCTTATTCCCGCCCCAATTTAACACCTTTTGTCTAAACCAGAATTCAAATGTCACCCGGTTCTGATAATCCGTCGTCTGATATATGAACTTGAAATAGGGAATCATCTTTGTCAGCAGCACGATCGGCAACTGTAGCGGCCTGCGCAGAAAATAAATCAAGCGGTTAGACATGCTTTGACATTTT
The DNA here is from genome assembly GCA_035570015.1 of Puia sp. GTDB lineage: Bacteria > Bacteroidota > Bacteroidia > Chitinophagales > Chitinophagaceae > Puia. The sequence goes on along the minus strand of DATMLR010000147.1, from coordinate 945 downwards.
ACTTCCAATTATCCCAATACAGTAGCCAAAAAAATGATCGAACCCGAACCCGGCCGCCCGATACATCTGCGCTGCTTTTCCCGGGGAGTGCCGAAAGAATGAGATCATGATTTGCCTCGTCATGTCTTCGCGGGTCTCCCTAACGGCCAGATCTTTCTGCCTGCTGCTTAGCGGACAATTACCTTTGGCCAAGTACTGAAGAGTTATCAGGAAGTACCGGAAACGCAGGAAGGGGTCGCTCCGCCGGTTGAAATCGATCTGTTCATCATGAACGCGGTACCATACCACCCCATCAGGCATCAGTACGACGGAGTGTTTTGATGAAAGTTGGAGCCACATTTCATAGTCGCCCTCACCGTGCGGATTGCTAAAACCACCCACCGAGTCATAGGCGGCCCGTTTGATAATAGAAGACAACGGCGCTTTGTGAAATAGGGGTATCTTCTCAACAAAATGTCTTTCATACGCTTGTTCAGGCGTGAGCAAGAATGGATAGACCCGTCTGTCATCCTGCATTAGCGAGCAAAGGCCATATCCGGCATCCGGGAATCGCTCCATCATGCTGACCAGCACATCCAGGCCCGCCGGGTATAACAGGTCATCCGAATCGAGATATTTCAGGTACTTCCCCCGGCTCAGCCGGGCCGCCAGGTTCCTGTTTTCAAACTGACCGAGGTTCTCTTTATTCACAAATAATTTGATCCTTTCGTCGCGGCTCGCGTATGTCCGGGTGATCTCCACCGTTCTATCCGTCGAAGCGTCATCGACAATGACCAGTTCGTAGTCTCGAAAGGTAGAAGCCAGCACACTCTCGATCGCAGCGGCTATATACTTCTCCCTGTTGTATGCCGTCATCAGGACGCTTACCAAAGGATGATCCATCTACATATATTTTAGGGCCTGGGGTGGGCTTTTGCAGATCTGCCGGTATTCCTTATCCAAGGC
>DATMLR010000146.1:0-2702 GCA_035570015.1 Puia sp. | reverse complement strand
ATGTTTGCCAATATCATCTACCTGTATACGAAGCAGCGGACCCAACTCATCTGGTTTGGCGCGCTGCTGATCGGCTATTGGGTGCTGTTGATGCTCACGTCGGCGCCGGGCTATCCTCATGGTGATCTGACGCTCCCGGGTAATTTCGCTTCCTATGTCGACCGCTCCGTGCTGCCGGGCCATCTTTATGTCGGCATCCGCAATCCGGACGGGACCTGGACCAACCAGCATGATCCGGAAGGGCTGATGTCCACGATCCCGGCGATCGGGACGGCGCTGTTGGGGATTCTTACGGGCAATTTCCTAAAGAACAGCACGTACTCTCCCGCTGCCAAATCGGGCCGGATGGCGCTGGCGGGGGTCGTCTGCATTGCGCTTGCTCTGGCGTGGAATACCGTCTTTCCCATCAATAAAAATCTCTGGACAAGCTCCTTCGTATTGAATGTTGGCGGGATCAGCCTGCTGTTGCTGGCGCTTTTCTACTATATAATCGACGTACGCGGGTATAAGCGATGGGCCTTCTTCTTTGTGGTGATCGGTATGAACTCGATCCTGATCTATATATCAGGTCATGTCATCAACTGGAACTATGCAACCAAGGGGCTCTTCCAATGGGTAGGACAGATTATCTCCAATCCGTGGAATGATATGGCAATGGTCATCTGCTACCTCGCGGTGAAATGGTTTTTTCTCTATTTTCTTTACAAAAAGAAAACCTTCCTTCGGGTGTAGATTATCGCCGGGCAATGGTTTCTGCCATCAGGGTGTCGCTGAATTCGCACATCTTTTCGAGAAGTTCGGCAAGTTCCTCCCCTTTTTCGGTAAGGGAGTACTCAACCTTTGGCGGGATCTCGTCGAAGTCCATCCGGCTGATCAGACCATATCTCTCGAGCAGCTTCAGCCGGTCCGACAGGATGGTGTCGCTGATATACTTGAGCTCGTCTTTGATCAGCTTGAAGCGATTATGCCCCTCCTGAATGCAGAACAGGACGTCGCTGAACCATCTCTTGCTGACCAGATCGAGCAATTCATTGAGGCTGCATTTTTCTTCCAGGAATGACTGGTTGCGGAAGTTTGTAGAACTTGTTTTTCTCTCTGTCATATGCGAATATTTTAAAGTTCTTTCAATGGCTAGCTTCGTGGTAAATGGGTAAATCTTTAATAAGTTTAAAATTAGTGGGTCTGACGCACAAAAAACGAGGTATTTCGATGAGCGGTTGCCCATATTTTAACCAACATAGCTTGTATTTTAACAGCGCACGGCGGAGTTTGGGGCGTATCATAACCGGACAGGTTTTGTATCGTCAGCGAACGTTTCCCAACACATATGGCTGGTTAGTCACTTGTCGATCACTCATTTATAATTTGGCAATGATTTGGTGGGTTGGTTGGCGGTGCATTTAACCCTCATTTTATGCTGAGAAACTTTTTCAAGACCGCGTGGCGCAGCCTGCTTCGCGGCAAGAGCTTTTCTTTTATCAATATTTGCGGATTGGCGGTGGGCATGGCAGGCGCCACGCTCATCCTGCTATGGCTGGCCAACGAGCTCAGCTATGACCGCTTTCATGTCAACGGGGACCGTATTTATAAGCTCTATGTGATGACCGACATTCCCGGCGAGAAGCATTTGACGATTGATGTCGCCTCACAGCCGATTGGCTCCGCCATGAAGGCAAAATTCCCGGAAGTAGAGGCATTCAGCAGGATGCAGCCGGTTACCCAATTCCTCTTCACCGCCGGCGATAAAAGTTTCACCAGGCTTAAAGGCGACTTCGTCGATCCTGCTTTTCTGAAGATATACAGCTTTCCGCTGGTCGCGGGCAACCGGGATGAGCAGCTCGGGTCGGTCAATTCCATCGTGGTGACTGAAAAACTGGCCAGGAAACTGTTCGGCACGACCGATGCGGTTGGGAAAACGATCCGGATCAACAGCATGGATAATTTTACGGTTACGGGGGTACTGAAGGACCTGCCCGCCAATACCGAGTTCAATTTCGAATATCTTGTACCATGGGACTATATGAAAAAACTGGGCATGAATAATGAGGATTGGGTCAGCAACAACAGCTATACGTATCTGTTATTAAGGCCGCATACCGACGTCGCGGCATTCAACGACAAGATCCGGGATTTCACCCGGGTCAATACCGGCAATAACAATCTTTGGCTTCATTTTGTCTATCCGCTGCGGAAATGGCATCTTTATTCCACGTTTGACAACGGCGTTCCCGTTGGCGGGCGGATCGAAACGGTAAAGGTCTTCGGATTGATCGCGGCCTTTATCCTGCTGATCGCCTGTATCAATTTCATGAACCTCAGTACAGCGCGAAGCGAAAAGCGGGCCAAAGAAGTCGGCATCCGGAAGGTAGCCGGTGCGGGTAGGGGGCCGTTGATCGGCCAGTTCATGGCCGAGTCTTTTGTGACCGTCGTCATTGCGGGCGTGATCGCCCTGCTGCTGGTGCAATTGCTGCTGCCTGCCTTTGGGCAAATGGTCGGAACGGAGCTAATTATCCCTTACGGTTCCCCGTTCTTCTGGCTGGGCACTGTGGGATTCCTGTTGTTCACCAGCCTGCTGGCCGGCAGTTACCCTGCCTTTTACCTTTCCGCTTTCAAGCCGGTTGGCATTTTCCGGAAACAATTCAGGCGGACGAGGGCTATCCTGTCGCCGCGGAAGGTAATGGTGGTGCTGCAGTTCACGTTCG
>DATMLR010000145.1:0-4021 GCA_035570015.1 Puia sp. | reverse complement strand
GGTCATGAGATGGATTGCTTTGACGGATTCGAAGCCGTAGGTGGCGAGGGGTTGGTCTTCGACCATCCTGAGCATTTGCTGGAGAACGACGCCGCCGCTGCTCGGGAGCGGCATGGTCACGATGGTATGGCCATGATAGGGAAAGATGGTGGGGGTACGTTCGATGGCTTTATAGTTCTGGAGGTCGGCGGCGGTAATGATGCCCTTACCGCGTTTCATTTCGGCCAGGATGAGTTGGGCGGTCTCGCCTTCATAGAAGCTTTTGGCGCCGCGGTCGCGGATGAGGCGGAGGGTCTTTGCGAGATCCTTTTGGATGAGGGTATCGCCGGCTTTCCAGCTTCCGTCCTTGATAAAAACGGGCTGGACGGTATTGTATTTTGTGAATGCGATGCGGGTGCCATTGAGGTTGCGGGCTTCGGATTCCGTAATGACAAAGCCTTTTTCGGCCAGGTCGATTGAGGGCTGGATGAGCTGGGCGAAGGGGAGTTTTGCGTATTTGAGTTCGGCGAAGATGCCGGCGATGGTGCCGGGTACGCCGGAGGCGAGGTGGCCGTTCTCGCTAAGGCCCTGGACGGGGTTGCCGGAGGCGTCGAGGTACATGTCGCGGGTGGCGGCAGCGGGGGCGCGCTCGCGGAAATCGAGCGCGATGTCGAGGCTGGCGGCGGCGGCTTTGGCGGCCGAGGGTCGCTTGGTGCCCGGGGTTTTGGCGGCGGGGTTCTTAGCGGCGGGGTTCTTAGCGAGGTGCGCGATCATGAATCCGCCGCCGCCGATGTTGCCAGCGGCGGGGTAGACGACGGCGAGGGCAAGCTGGGTCGTTATGGCGGCGTCAATGGCGTTGCCGCCTTTTTGAAGGATGGCCAGGCCGGCGGCGCTGGCCAGTGGGTGGGCGGAGATGACAGCGCCGTGGGTTACTTCGGCTTTTCGTTGGACCGTATACGAATAAGGGGTTTGTTTAGCGGTGTAAGGTGACTCCTGGGCGTTGCCGGTACCGGGTAGGAGAAGGACCGGAACGAGGAGAGAGTAGAAGCTGCGATGGATACGTTGCATGGTTATTTAAAACATTTAAATTTTGAAAATTGGCTCACGATGTCAATATTGAAGTTAGTAAATGGACAAGTATCCCATCTACCTGGGGGAACCTTTTTTTGGAATCAAAAAGATACTGGTCCTCATTGCCTTGAAGTAAGGAGTGTTGGAAGCCGAGTTTGGAGTTCGCAAAATGCGAACTTTTGGTCCGGATTTTGAAATTCAGGGTTCGGGTACAGTAGGCTGGGCGCGGGTTTTGCAGAACCCGGAATGGAGTTCGCAAGGCAAAAATTCGCATTTTGCGAACTTTTGACAGGGGTGTTAGCCCCTTTTTTCGCTTCTGTGCAAAGCGAGGCCCCAGCATTTTTTTAATATTGGTGGTTGTCTTACATTTATCGACTATGAGCCATTTACTGCTAAAGATCAAAAAGAAACTGCTGTTAATTTCCTTATTATTTGTGTTTGTAGTCAGGGTTTGTGGCCAGGAGGTTCCGACGCCGCAGCAATTTCTGGGTTATGCGCTGGGGAGTCATTTCACTCCGCATGATAAAATTGTTGCGTACTTCCAGGAGGTGGCCAAGGTGGCACCGAACAAAATGTTGTTGAAAGAATATGGGCGGACATATGAAGGGAGGCCGTTGCTGCTGGCCGTTGTCGGAAGTCCGCAGAATTTGCAGCGGCTGGAAGCGATCCGGCAGAACAATTTGCGGCTGGCGGGGGTCTTGAAGGACGGGGCGGTGGCAGATGAGCAAGGGCCGGTGATCGTTTGGTTGTCCTATAATGTGCATGGGAATGAGCCGGCAAGCTCGGAGGCGGCGATGAAGACCTTATATGAGCTGGTGAGCGGAGGAACGGGAGACGGGGATGAGGTACGGATGATGGGCGGCGGGCCGGCTGCATGGCTGAAGAATACGATTGTCGTAATCGACCCCTGTATCAATCCGGATGGCCGTGACCGGTATGTGAACTGGTATAACGGCGTGGTTGGGCAGCTGCCTAACCCCGATCCGCAGGCCCGCGAGCATCGGGAACCCTGGCCCCGTGGTCGTGTAAACCACTACAATTTCGATCTTAACCGGGATTGGGCCTGGCAGACGCAGGTTGAGACCCAGGCACGGCTTAAGCAATACAATGACTGGCTGCCGCAGGTGCATGTGGACTATCATGAGCAGGGATGGAACAGTCCTTATTATTTTGCGCCGGCGGCAGAGCCATATCATGAGGTGATCACGCCATGGCAGCGCGAATTCCAGGTGCTGATCGGGAAGAACAACGCGAAGTACTTTGACCGTCACGGGTGGCTGTTCTTTACCAAGCAGGAGTTCGACCTGTTCTATCCCAGCTACGGCGATACGTATCCGACTTATAACGGCGCGATCGGGATGACGTTCGAACAGGGCGGGATCAGCGCGGGGCTGGCGGTGCAAACCATCGATGGGGATACGCTGCGGCTGGCGGACCGGCTGGAGCACCATTATATGACCGGGTTATCGACGATCGAGGTCTCGTCACAGAATGCGGGTCGCTTAATAAAAGAGTTCCATACCTATTTCGAAGATGCGGTCGGACATCCGGGGGGAGAGTTCAAGGCTTATATTATCAGAAAAGACTCTACCGGCGACCGGGTGTATCGGTTGAAGCAACTGCTGGATCGAAATGGGATTTTGTACGGTAATCCGACACCGGGTACGTATCTGGGGTTGAATTATGAAACAGGACGGATGTCACAGTTCAAAGCGTCGGCCGATGATATGTTGTTAGATGCCGACCAGCCGAAGTCGAATCTACTACGGGTATTATTCGAGAGGCAATCGCGGATCAGTGATTCTGTCACCTACGATATTACCGCATGGTCGGTGCCTTACGTCTATGGGTTACAGGCATACGGTCTTAACTCACATCTCGATCTGCATAAAGAGGAGGCTTTGGCGGCCGATCACGTTGAGGTGCCGGCAATGAGTGATCTTAGTTATGCGTACGCAGTGCGGTGGACGGGACTGAACAGCGCAAAGTTCCTGAGCCTGTTATTGCAAAATGGAGTGAAGGTTCGGTATGCCGAGCGCCCTTTCCAGTCCGAAGGGAATCCTTTCGACCGCGGCACGTTGCTGATCGCGCATACGGGGAATGACCGGCTTGGTGCGGGGTTTTGGAATAAAGACCTGGGACAGATGATTCAGGCAACGCGTGTTTCGGCGGTTCAGATCGCCTCAGGGTTTGTGGATAGGGGCCCGGATTTTGGCAGTGACCTGGTTCGGATGGTGCATCCGCCGCGGGTGGCGATGCTCACGGGTGACCAGGTGAATTCGGAGGATGCGGGGGAAGTTTGGCATTTATTCGAGCAGGAGCTGCATTATCCGATAACGTTATTGAATGCAACGGATATGCGTCAGATCTCGTGGAAGAATTTCGATGTGGTGATCCTGCCGAACGGCAATTACCGGGTATTGGAAGATAAGGGAATCGCTGAGGGGTTAAAGAACTGGGTGCGGGAAGGGGGCCGGCTGATCGCGATGCAGGACGCCGTGATACAGTTGGCGAAGGGGGAATGGGGTATTCAGGAAAAGGGAGCGGAGAGTGGAAAGGAGAAGGGGCAAAAAGAGGACCAGGACCAGAAAGAGGATTATTCGTTGCTGCACCGGTATGATGGCCGGCAGCGGGAGGAGGTAATGAACAGCGTGCCGGGGGCTATCTATCGGGTGGAGCTGGACAATACGCATCCGCTGGCGTTCGGGTATCCGGATCATTATTATACGTTGAAGCAGGACGGCAATGCGTATGAATTTATCCGGGAGGATGGCTGGAATGTGGGGGTGATCCGGAAGGATAATTTTGTCAGCGGCTTCGCGGGCAATAAGGCAAAGGAGCGGCTGAAGGATGTGTTGATCTTCGGGGTGCAGGATCTCGGACGAGGGAAGGTAGTGTATATGGCGGATGATCCGCTGTTCCGCAGCTTCTGGGAGAATGGGAAATTGTTGTTCTGCAATGCGGTATTCCT
>DATMLR010000144.1:0-6990 GCA_035570015.1 Puia sp. | reverse complement strand
TCCACACTGGCAGCGTGATCCGACCCCCACATCGCCCGGTCAAGCGTAAAATGTCGCTCCACAAAGGTAGCCCCCATTACCACCGCAGCCACCGTCGTCGCCAGCCCGGTCTCGTGACCGGAATAGCCAATGGGCGTATCCGGATACAGATGCGCCAGGGTCCGCACCATCCGGAGATTGAGCTCATGGGGCGGACAAGGATAGGCCGAAGTGGAGTGCGCGATCATTAAATTATCCGTACCGAACTTACCCACCGCCGCCCTGATTTCCTCCATGGTGGACATCCCGGTTGATAGAATAAATGGCTTCCCGGTTTTTTTAACCCTGGCGATCAATGCATGATCCGTCAAAGAGGCACTGGCCAGCTTATATACCCCCGGCTTGAACTGCTCCATGAATTCCACCGATACTTCATCCCAGCAGGAAACGAACCAATCAATCCCCTTTTGCTTGCAATAGTCATCGATCACGACGTACTCATCATACCCCAGCTCAATCATGTGACGGTAATTGATATACGTCATCCGGCCCCAGGGCGTATCCCTTTCCAGCAGCCATTGATCCTTCGGTGTGCATAGCTCCGGCGTGCGCTTCTGGAATTTCACCGCATCGCATCCCGCGAGCACAGCTTCATCGATCAGCCGCTTGGCCAAAGCAAGCGATCCGTTGTGATTGATCCCGATCTCCGCAATAATGTAAACAGGATGCCCCGTTCCGATAGCCCGTTTTGGGCTGACCCGAAAAGACCGGCGGCTACTGCCCCCGTTCTCAGGAAGATGTTCGTGGACGATGTTGTTCATAATTTATGGGTTTTAAAAGTGATCAATTAAATAGCTGTCCATCCCCCATCGACTACCAGATTGGCCCCCGTCATATACGCGGAAGCATCACTGGCCAGGTACACGATAGCCCCGCGGTAATCTGACGGAAGCGCCATGCGGCCGAGCAGGGTCTTGGCGGAATAATTGCTTCTGAACCATTCCTCCTGGCTGTTCTCCACGCCGCCAGGCGATAGCGCATTGACCCGCACATTCCGTTTCCCCCAGTACGCCGCCAGGAATTTGGTAAATCCGATGACCGCCGACTTCGTCACGGGGTACGCAGGCGATTTATAAAAGGTTTGCTTCCCTTCCCCGTTGCTATAAATTGTTTGATCCGGACCTACAATCCCATAGGTGGAAGCAATATTGATAATGCTTCCTTTACCCCGCTCTGCCATGACGCCCCCAAGCACCTGGGAAGTAAGAAAGACCCCGCTCACATTGACCCTCCACGATCGGTCCCACATCTCCAGCGGATAGTGCTCAAACATGGATTGCTCCCCAGCCAGTAATGGATTCTCAAACATATCGTTGATCGCCGCATTATTCACCAGCACATCCAGCCGCCCATACCTACCCAATATTCGCTGTTTCGCCGTCTCCAGCGACCCCCGGTCGGTGACATCCATCCCAAGTGCCAGATGCCCGTCACCAAGTCCCGCTGCCTCAAGGCCAGCCGTCACGGAACCCGCCGCCGCCTCATCCAGATCCGCCGCTACTACCTTCGCACCCGCCGTCGCCAGCGCCTCGCAATGCTGCCTTCCCAGAAGCCCACAGGCCCCGGTCACGACCGCCACCATTTCTGCGAGTGAGAATAGCTCCATATTATACCTTTACAACCGGTTTCATATTAAATTGACTTACCTTCCGGAACACCGGCTCAACCGGAGCACCCTTCAGCCGGGTAGCCAAATCGCCCGCCTTCACTGCGTCCTTCAGCAGGCCCAGCACCTCCCGGTAAGCCGCCAGCGTATAATCCACATCTTGATCAGTATGGCTGAAACTCATATTATGGAATCCGGACCAGAGTACGCCCCGCTTGATCAGTTCCTGCTGTACATAGGACTTTATCTCCAGCGGATTCCCCGCCGTGGCGTCGAAGCTCACCAGCGACCGGCAATCATAGCCGATACACCGCGTATAGGCGGCGATTCCCAGCTCCGCGGCCAGCAAATTGTATCCGTCTTTCAATCGTTTCCCCTTCTCCGCCAGCCACGCCGGCACATTCTTTTCGATCATTTCCCGGATCGTCGCGACAGCCGCGGCCAGCGAAAGGGCCTCGCCTCCAAACGTCGTAAAGAAAAAGACCTCTTCCCGGAACAGGTCCATCACCTCCCTCCGGCCAGTCAGCAGTGAAATCGGCATTCCGTTGGCAAAAGCCTTGGAATAACAGGCCAGATCAGCCGTAACCCCAAAATATTCCTGCGCACCACCCACCGCGATCCGGAACCCGGTCCACATCTCATCAAAGATCAGCAGGGTCCCGTTCGCGACACAGAGTTCCTTCAGCTCCTTCAGGAAATCGCTTTTTGGCGCCTCGAACACGAAGGGCTCCAGGATCACGCAGGCCGTATCCTCATCCAGCGCAACCCTGACCGACTCGAGATCGTTATATTCGAACGTCGCGGTAAGCTCGCGCACCTCTGCCGGGATTCCCGCATTCCTGCTCGTGACGGCAATATACCAGTCATGCCAGCCATGATATCCGCAGCACAACACCTTGTTCCGTTTGGTATACGCTCTGGCTACCCGCACCGCGGCGCTCGTCACATCCGCGCCCGTCTTACTGATCCGGATGGATTCCGCATTGGGAATCACCCGATGGATCAACTCCGCCAATTCCACCTCCAGTTCATGCATCATGGAAAAAGTAATTCCATCCTTCAACTGGGCGATAATCGCGTCGTCAATCCGCGGATAGGCATATCCTAACGAAAGGGGCCCTATCGCCATATTGTAATCGATGAACTCATTGCCATCTACATCCCAAACATGTGCGCCTTTTCCCCGCTTCAGATATTTGGGCGCAACCCCATTGACATATTGTCCCGGCCCTTTGGCGAGTGTCTGGGTTACGGGCGTCATAATGGGCAGCGCCCGTTGATACAGCTTTTCCGACTCCACGATAACCGGATAGTCTTCATTAAACGCGATCTTATTTGGCATATACTGAATTTGCTTTTTTGATCCGGGCAGCAATCCGCTCCCCTGTAAAACCTTCCGTCTCCAGCACCTCGCCAAGCAATCCCGGACGGAACCATCGCTCTTCCAGCGCCAGCGGCACTACGGCCGGGCGGGATACGCGATGCCTCAACAGGACCTCTGCTACAATGGAGTATAGGCCACCGGTCCGCAAATGATCCTCGATCGTCACCAATAGCCCTGACCCCAGCGCGGCCTCCACGATCACCTCCTCATCTACAGGCTTCAGCGACCGCATATTGACCAATCCTACCGACAACCCCTCTTCCTCCAGTAATTCCTTCGCCTGCATGGCATTCCCGAACAGAAACCCATATACGAGCAGCGTTACGTCTTTTCCCTTCGATACCACTTCCGCCCTGCCCGGCACATACGCCGAATGCTCGAAACTTCCTTTCTTATGGTTGATCCGCACGTAGGCCGGGGCCGCATTGCCCCAGACCGACGGCAACACCTTCACCAGGTCGTCCTCATCAGCCGGACAATACACCTCCATCCCTGGAATACCCCGCATAATAGCGACGTCTTCGATGGATTGGTGCGTCGGCCCGTTCCCATCCGACAGGAACCCGGGGATATATCCGCTCAGTTTGACCGGCAAATGGGCAATCCCCACATCGGTCCGGATGAACTCGAATGCCCGCATCGTAAGGAACGGAGCCAGCGCGTGCACGATGGGAATCCGCCCGCGTAGCGCCAACCCCGATGCCATTCCCACCATCGTCTGCTCCGTAATACCCGTGTCGATGAACCGGTTGCCTAACAGCCGCGGCGCATTCCGCACCAACGCGCGGTTCTCCGCCGTCATCACGATGATCCGCTCATCCTTTTGCGCTGTACTGATCAATAATTCCTCGTAAGTCATATAGCAAATATTATCGAACTACCAATGTTTCAGATTCTATAGCTGCCTCCTTGTGGCCATGCAATTCTTCCAGAAGCATTCCTGCCTCTTCCCTTGTGAAGGCACAAAACCACCGGTCCGCGCGGGCTTCTATACTCGGCAGACCCTTGCCCCGCACCGTATCCGCAATAATAACCCTGACCTTTCCGCCCCCGGCTTCAAGGACCGTCTCGAAAGCCCGCTCCAGCTCGCCTAAATCATGACCGTCGATCCGTTGAACGAGACAGCCGAAAGCCCTGAATTTATCCTCCAGCGGTTCCAGCGGCACCAGGTCCTCCGTCCGGATATTAGCCTGGAATTGATTGCGATCAACGACTATCGTTAGATTATCCAGACCATAAGCATTGGCTACCAGCAATGATTCCCAGACACTGCCTTCATTCAGCTCACCGTCACCCGTGATCACTACGATCCGGTTTCCGCCGCCGCGCAGTTTGCAATCCAAGGCCACTCCTGCCGCAACCGATGGGAGATGGCCCAGAGAACCGGAGTGAAATTCCACACCCGGAATCTGCCGGTTGGGATGCCAATAGATATGGTCGCTGGTTGATAAATGATGAGAAAGCCGGCTGATCGGGAGGAGGCCCATCTCCGCAAAGGTGCCATATAAGGTGGGGACATCATGCCCCTTGGAAAGGAACAGGTAATCTCGCTCTGGGTCATCCGGATTGTCCGCGTTCCTGCGGATCACCCGCGCATACAGATATACTATGATCTCTACACAGGATAGAGACGCTCCGATGAAACACCCGCCGCCTTCCGCCATGCGGATGATATGCTCCCTCACCCGCATTGCGGTAGCTTTCAGGGTATCCGATAATGCATTTGTCATAGCGTATGTATTTTGCTCCGGTCAGACTTTGTCTGTGCCGCGCCGACCGTTTTCAGTTCATCGAGATGGTGCCTGTACCAGTTCAGCCCAGCCAGATCGGCATTGATAGCATACAACTCGGGCCGCTTCTCCAGCAGTTCGAGGATCGCATTTACACCGAACAGCGGATCCACCGGATACAATTCCTCGAAAACGGCCTGAATCAACTGGTAATCGGCTGCATAGTCGATCGTGAACCGATGCGTCATGGAATAATCCGCCCCACCCTCCATCGTTACGTTGCCGATCCGGAACCGATCTGGCCGCTCCCAGATAAATGGAGTGGTATGTTCCCGTTCCATTGGGCGGTCCGCTTCATGCCAGGCCTGCTCCAACACATGGAAAGTCATGATCTCCACGTCATTCCCGTCCGGCCATGTAGCGGGATGCAGGTTGCTCACGAAATCATACTCCCCGGAATGCAGCAGCCAATATCCAATGACCTTATCGACAATGGCAGGATCGATCAGAGGGCAATCGCTGGGGATCTTGATCACCGTCTTGCCGCCAAATTGCAGCGCCGCCTGGTAATGCCTGTCCAGCAAATCACTGGGGTCGCCCCGATAACAGTCCAAATCTTCCGCCCGGCAGATCTCAGCGATCACATCATCCTCCCGACGACCGGTGGTGGCCACGACCACCCGCCCGCAAAGCCGTGCCGCCTTTACCCGCTCCGCCTGGCGCACGAATAGCGGCTTGCCATTCAAAGGCAGCAGTACCTTATCCGGCAGTCGGGTAGACCCCCTCCTGGTTTGAATAACGGTGAGGATATCCTGTTCTTTCGCGTTCATGTAAGCTATTGGTAACAACCCGCGCCGTCCGCAGAAACTCCTCCCTCACACCCTTGAATTCCACATATCGGCGGCACAGATCGGCAATCGAAGCAGCCGACTGACCGCCATTCTGCATCGGCGCCAGCTGTTTTAATTTTTCCACGTCGAAATAGGAGTGAATTTTTTTCCCAAGCGCAATCCCGATATAAACGACGGTCGAATACTGCGTAACGAGCTCATCGCAATTGGCAATCATCTGTTCCGTATTCCCCTCCGTAAAGATCAACGCCTCCGGCGGCGCAGCCTCCCGGATCTCCCGGATCCCACGCTCCTTGTCTTCATTTGGATGCAGCTTGAAGATCAACGGTCGGCCGGCGGCAATCGCGACACACCGGCGGATAAAAGCCGGGCGATCATCCTTCCGGAATGTCTCCCGGATATCCGAAGTAGCAACCAGCACATACCCCCGGTAAGGAAATGAGTTATTCAGGTGAACAGCAGCGTTGTCAAAATTCGGAATCCCAGTGACAAAGATCCGGCTGAGCTCCGTCCCCAGGCGGCCGAACTGCTGTTTGTATCCCTCTGAAGCTGCACAATAGATATCAGAAATATTGCTGCACCCATTAAAAGCCGTGTTCGCCGCCCAATAAGCCGGCAAACCCAGTCGCCGCGTCCACCTGGCCCACTTTGTGACCGGATCGGTCATTCCTTCTTGTACCCAAACCGTCTTTAAGGGTCGAAGATCGCGGGGTACGTAAAGGTCCGAACAAAGTACCGCCATATCATACTGATTGTCAAAAACGGAACGCGCATAATCGTTGGCCAGCCCATGCTGGTTGAGATATGCATCCGATTTCCGCTTGAATTCGCCGCCCATTATGGTCGTATCCAATATCCCCATGCGGACCAAAGGGCGAATGAAATAATTTTTACTATAGAGCTGGCTGAAGAAACAATCATATTCCGGCAGCTGGGCGGCTACCTGGTGCATTTGACTCGTCTGATTAAGAGACCCTACTATGAACAGGATCTTCTTCCTTCGGAATGTAGATTCTCTCGGCATCCTGATCAAAGTTCAATTTATATCCTGTACAAGAATCGAACCTACCGTAGAAATCACAATTCCTTAATATGCCTAAAATAATCTGCTAATATTAGTTATGTTCATTAAAGTGGTCAACTTATGCACTTGTTTTCCAGATTCCGGCGCATTCATTTATCCGGGAATTCACTTATCAAGATAAGGTAGCAGGATCTGCTGCCACGTCCGGTATCCTTTCTCATTCATGTGCAGCTTGTCGGCCAGAAAAAAGCTGTCCATCGGCTGCCCTTTGGAATCCAGCATCGAATGATAGACATCGACGAAGACGGCATGACTGTACTTCGCCATAAAGTCCCGTATCATGTCATTCGCCTCCT
>DATMLR010000143.1:0-24584 GCA_035570015.1 Puia sp. | reverse complement strand
GGAGTTGATGTATCCCTATGCCGCTTCGACTACCGGTGCGCCGGCCAGTTTTCCGATCATGACGGCGCCGCAGATGTTCACGCTGGGGGGCAATTTCTATACGTTTGATCAGGACGCGAACGGCAATTATTTAAGTGTCACCGGGAATGGTCAGGTTTATCCGGTGAATCCCTACCAGTTCTCACTTAATGGTACGCGGTATATCCTCAACACGAACGTGCAACCTTATACCGTGGTTGGGGGTGGGAATACCTACCCGATGACGGCAGGGAATACACAATTCATTATAAATGGCGTGCAATATACCATTACGCTCAAGGGGGGGTCGCTGAATGGCGCGACCATTTCCGGGCAGTTCAATATCACGCAGGCGAATGTGGTGGTCGTGGAGAATTTTGTATATGAGCTCGATATTCCGAACGGGCAGATCGTCGGCAACGGAACGGCCTATCCGCTGACCACATCGGGGTTCACCTATTCCATCTCCACGGCGAATCAGAGCTATACCGTGACCACCGAAGCCAATGCGGTCAGCGTACCGATCAACAATGTGGTCTATCAGATCAATAATACCACCGTGGTTGGCGATGGGATTGTGTATCCGATCCTGCAGTACCGGACTTTTGCCGACGGTGGAACTACCTATTATATCGGCTATGATGGGGTCGCCAATCTGCCGCAGCTAATTACACTAACCAGTGGCACGCCGGCGACGTTTACCGATGGGAATGTCTACAGTGTGAACGTGAACGCCGCTTTTGACGGGACCAATTATTATCTGATCACCGGGACGCCGGCGGAATTTACTGCCGCCGGCACCACCTGGCAGGTCCGCACGGATGGGGTGTCGATCGCCGCCGGGCCGGTCAAGACCTATCTGGCTACGACGGGGCCGTTGCAACCGAATCAGTTCAGCTTTGGGACCGAAACGATCTATTTCAGCCGACCGACCGATATCGCCGCTTTTGACGGGACGAATTATTATGCGATCGCCGCCAATTCGTTTACCGATAGCAGCAATGGCATGGTCTTTACGCTGAGCGGGAATACGGCGGTGAATCAGGGTAACAGCTATGAGATCTATAGTAATCTCGGGCAGGGCGCCTACTTCGAGGTGCCGGGCGGCAAGACGTATTTTGTGAATGTCGCGGTGGCGGACCTGGGGACAGCCTCCGGAAACATCTATCAGGTGTTCCCAATCAGTGGGGGAGCATTCACCATGCCCCTGCAGTACACCATCAAGGTCACCGGTTCGACGGTGGCGGTCGGTGCAGTGACGTTATCGGGTGGATGGTCCATTACGACAGGGCTGACCGCGGTAGGGGGACAATTGACCGGTGGCGCTTTTACCGATCCGGTTACCGGGATTGTTTACACGTGCGTAGTGAATGGAGCGGTGATCACGTTTGTAGACTCAAACAATAACGTTTACCCCTTCCCGGCGTCGGGCATCGCCGACACGCTGGTGGCGCAGGTGGTCGTGTCGACGGGGGTATCGCTGGCCGTCAACAGTACGTCAGCAACGACGGTGTATCCGATCATCAACAATCAATTTATTGCGGGGACGGCGCCGAATGCGACGACCTATACCGTGAATACGCCGGTCGCCTATGCCAATGCGGCGGGTCCCTACTGGCCGATGGTAAATGGCCGGTTTATCGTTCCACAGGCCGCGCCGGTTTCGAATCTTGCCTATACGGTGCGGGGCGCCAATGTGATCAAGGGGTATGTGATCTCGGCAAATGACGAATTCTCGCGCGACGGAAATGTGGTCTACACGGTCAATGACGTCAATGTTGTCAAGAGCACCAATCAGGCTACGCTCACCGGTTCACAATTGGTCGTGGGCGCCATCACCTACGCGTTGGGGGCGCCGGCGGGGTTTGCGAGCACGCAGCCGGCGGGGGTTAACTACGACACAGCTACCAACAGTTTTAAAGTTTCGTTCAATGGCATCAGTGTAACCTATACCGTTTCGGGAACGACGGTGAAGGACAACCGGCATCCGGCGAATACTTACCCGGCCACGGCATCCGGTTCTCAAATTACGTTCACCGATACGGTAAGCGGTGTTGCATTCACGTTTAACGATGGCGGCGCCAATCCGATCACTGCGGAATTCCCTTACACCAATAACTTCTTTATTGATTCGATTACCGGCGTTACGTACTATATCGATATGGTCAACCAAAAGGTGGAAGCGATCTCCTATATACCGGAGACCAGTCAATATGCGTTCACTGCCGCCGATGGGGTGACGTATCTGATCCACTACAGTGCGGTGAATGTCGTATTCCCCGTGGTGGCCGGTGCGAATGTCAATGCCGGGGTCGCGTCGGTGGGGACGGATATCTACTCGGTCCTCATCGATCAGGTCGCGCCGACCGTATCCGGAACCGCGATCCCAACCAATCAGAATTCTTTCGAGATCAATGGGAATCTGTATACCATCAGTGGACCGACCAATGGCGCCGATTATTCGGGCTGTTCGATCGTTGGGGACGCGGTGGCGCCGCGCACATTTGCTTCGGCCAATACCTTTATCCTGAATGATCCGGCAGTAACCTATACGCTGCATCTGGATGGTAACAATCTGCCGGAGACGATCACCGCGAGCTTCCCGGTCAAACCAAGCCAGGATATCATCCCTGTCAACGACGATGTCTACCTGATCACCTATAGTACCGTCAGCACGGGTTCGCTGCTTGGGCAGGGTCAGGCATCGATTCCGATCACGGCATCCGGGTTCAAGCTGACCAATCCCTTTGATACAACGACCGCAAAATTCATTTTTGATGACCCCAATATCTTCGATGCCGGCTCGGTGGTCGGACAATTCACGGTGTATCCGTCGCCGACCTTCTTTATCAGCAATGCCACCTATTCGCTGAACACGACCAGCCTGATCGTCACAGATAACAGTAATAGGCCATATCCGCTGATCCCTAACCCGAGTATGTTCAGTATTGGTGGATTCAACTATGTGATCGATACGAACCGGGTACCGCATGCGATTGTCGGTAATAACAATGTCTCGCCGCTCTCTACGGATGTCACGGTGCAAAACGGACTGCCTGTTCCGAATTCGACCTTCACGCTGAATGGCCAGATATACGCCTATGTGGAGGATGCCCAGGGCAATCTACTGGCCATTACGGGAACTAAGCTGTATATGATCGCGCAGCCTGGGCTGACCTTCAAACTGGATTCCAGCCTGATCTTTACGATCAATATGGCCGCGCCCGCGGCCGGGAACTATGCAGGGACGGTAGTGCCGATCGGCACGATCACCAGCGGATCGGTTGGCCCGGTCACGTCGGCGACCACGGTGCTGAATCTGTATGCCGGGACGAATGAATCAGGCGGTTCTGACTTCTTTATGTACAAAAATCAGCTTTACACGCTAATCAAGTCCGGCGGGGTTTATACAGCGGTGCAAAAGAGCTATACGGTCTATGTCGCGGCGCCGGTCTCGACGCAACAGCAGCTGGGGGTATTCGATCTGGGGGGTACGACCTATCTGGTGACGGATGGTTCGACCGCAGGCGCCGCGAGTGCGGCGGGGATCAATCCCGGGACGATGTGGGCGCAGACTGCGACAACCGCGGTGGAGACGCAATTCGGGTTGGTCTATGGACTGGGGGCGACGCCGACGGGTGTTACGCAATCGGCGATCAATGGTGATTATCAGTTTACGGTCACGAGTGCCGGGAGTGTAACGTTGTACAATATCCTGTATACCAAAGGAGGTGGCGACAATATGGTGCAGGTGAATGTTCCCGAACTCCTGCCAAGTTTCACCCAGGCTGTCCTGTTCGATTTCTATGTTGGTGATCCGCTACTATTCACGACCGGAGGCTACAATGCCTTTACGGCTGCTGTCGCCGAGACGGCATTGCCGGTGGAGACGTTTGCCGGTGCGTTCAAGACACCGCTTGTTGCGACCGATGCTTCGCTTGATAATCTGATCGGGTTACAGGGAGATTTCTCAGTCGAGTTTTGGAATTCCATTCCGCTGACACCGGTGAGTGGATATCATCCCTTTACGTATACGGCCAGTACCAATAATAATCATTTGGTATACTTCGTGGATGTCGACTTCGATGATCCGTCAACGACATACGTGCGGATCAATAATACGGTGATGCAGGCGACAACGACACAGCCGGTATTCTCTTCGCGGTGGCAGCATTTTGCGCTTAGCTATACGCAGCCGTATACGATGCTTTGTCAGGGGGCGGGTTATGAGGTCGCGAATGGAACGGGTTTTGATTTCAGCAGTGATTTTAGTATTGCGCTGACCTTTTCGGTATCGGATGTCAACACCCGGCAGGGGCTGGTATACAAAGGAACGGGTTCATTTAACACTTCACCCGGGCTGCAGATGTCGTACAGGGTCTGTGTTTACAATGGAGCGGTCACGCTGATGGTCACGGACGGCACCGGCAACGTCATCAAACAGGAATTCAGCGGGCCGGCTATAGAGGCCAATAACTTTTATCAGGTAATCGTCGTCAAACACACAGTGAGCCCGGCGACAGACTTGAATTCGAACAGCACTGATCCATATGATCCGCCATTTGATTCCTCCTCTTTTTCGAGCGCTGCGGCCGCCGGTGGGAGTGGTACGATAGGGGCGTTACCGACGTCGGGAAGCGGCCCGATCAAAATCACCGGGATGCAGGCCAACGCCGGCTCCGATCCGAAGCTTACCAATTTCCTGGCTAACCTCAACAGTACACAGGACCAGACGCCGAGCTTCAGAGTGATTATTTCGGTGCGTCCCGTGTATGACGACGGGACATTTGGGGCTTGGAACCAAATACAGAGCACATTTACCGCGCCAAATGCCAATGGGCTAAACGTTTTCGCCACCGGACCGGCGCACCTGTTGATCGGCGCCGCGTTCGACGACTCAGGCAAAGCCCTGCCGCTTGGCAGTGGCAGCTCGGTGGGAAATATCCGTGATCTGTATCTCTTCAATAGTGCGATCGATCCGGCCGGGCTTCGGTCTACCAGCGGAACGTTGATCGATCTTGCGGCTGCCGGTACGTCGGACCTGTCCCAAGCGGGGATCGTCGGTTACTGGGCGGTAAAATACGATCCGAACGGGGCTGTCTACAATGCATTTGATCAGAATGCGGTGGCCACGTCGACCAATGCGAAGTATGCATTCCTTGCGGCTTTGAGCGGTCACGAGCAGGAAGGCATGAACTTGTATATCAATGGTTACCCGATAGCGCTTGCGCTGGCCAGCAATAGCGATGTGGTGACGCAGATGCCGGCATATAGCACGGGGGCGTCGCAGCTCTTGTTCAATGCCGGTCAATACCGTCTCGAAGAGATCAGTATCTGGAATATGGCGAGAGCGCAGTATCAGATCCTGAATGACATGTTCGGACGGCTTATCCCGGATAACGAACCTTTCCTGACGGTCTATCTGAGCGGGGAATTTTCGTTGCCGGAGAGCGCGTCACCGGCGTTGCCGATGGCCAAGTATCTCGATGGTGTCGTGTTTTCGAATGCGGCATCGCTGGACCTGACGTTTACGCCGGCGACGCTGGACCTCATCGGCAGTCCATGTGTCGGGCGCTGCGGACCGCTGATCTCGCCGAATCTTTATACGCCGCCGGGCGTGGCGCTGACGGTATGCGATTCCGTTCCGGGCCTGACGAGCTATTCGGTGACGCTAAACACTACGACCGGAACACTGGCGGGTGAGATCAATGAAGCGTATGTTTATCTCAAGAATAATGTCATCATGCTGTATACCGGGAAAAAAGTGGGTGATCTGACGCTGACCTGGGTCTCGCAGGTGCAGGGTGATGTCCAGATACTCGGGTACATCGAAGGGGCGCCGCCTGCACCGATGGCCAATCTGACCAATAAGGCGTCTTATGCGGGCGCCACGTCGGTGACGCTATCGGCGCCTACCTCCGTCACGCTGAAGTACAGCAATGAGATCGGTACTGTCACTGAGTCTAAGCAAATACAGAGCGACAATTTGGGCGCAAGCATCGCATTCGGCGCAAATTTCGCCCCTTTTGGTTTTGGCGTCAAGACCGACGACAGGGTCTGGTTATTGGACATTAGCGGCGGCTATAAAGACACAAAGGATAGTATCCATGAAACCGATGCGCAAGCCACCGCAAGCCTGAAACTCGACGAATCGAATAAGTACACCGTAAAAATGCAGGGAACGCTCTCGCCATACACCAACGATCAATTCATGGCAGGCCTCAACACGGTTTCGACACCGAGCACCACGCCGGGAACGCCGGCAGCCAAGGAGGCGATCCTGCCCAATCCCAACCTGGGTGGATTCACTACCTCCAATCCGCCGGGACAGTTGCCGAAGACGCCGGTGACCGACGAGAAATTTGGTCAGCGCATGTTCGTTCCTTCGCCATATGGTCAGGCCTTCGTGGCGTCGAATACGCTTGACGTCTACCAGCAGACGCTGGTGCAGAGCAATACCGTTTACGGCTTTGTCTCCATCCCTAACACGCAGATCCCGCGCGATCTGAATATTGTCTCGTTCCGCCTGAACAGTCAATACATCCGTCCCGGCTGTTTGGACGGAATGGTCGGCTATGTCTATAATCCTGCTACTTTGCCGGACGGCGCGCAGACCTATACGACCTCCACCGGTCAGATGGAGCCTTTATATGACGGGAATTTTTCCCCCGGGGCCATCGCGCACGACGCCAGCTATATGCAGGTGGTGCAGGCGTATCAGCTCAAGAAACAGATCGATCAGGAAGCCTACAATAACCTGGCGGTGTACAATACATTCTACGCAGGGGAAATTAAGCCCAATCCGTCCCTTATTCCGGCGCTGGATTTCTACGACGAGTATATCTGGTCATCCCGTGGCGGCGCACAGGAGGTCAAGCACACCTATAGCACTACCTATGAAGAGGTCATGACAACCAGCGGTTCCTCTTCCAAAGACACTGTCTGGGCGTTTAACGCTAAAATTTCTCTTTACTTCATCACTTTGTTGGATCTAGGCTTAAGCTGGGATAAATCGACCAAGAAAACTTATAAGTACACTGCAACAAATACGGCAACCGAGTCCTTCGATATCACCGCTTCCTTCGATGGCATCGAAGGCGATACGCAGATGCGGTATTCGAGCAACAATGACGCACATTTCGTGATGAATTTCAATTCGCAGTTCAACGCGAACAACCAGAGCGGCATCGAGCTTGTTATTGGTTCGGACGGGCTGGTGTATCAGATCGTGCCTTCCGTTACATCGGGAGCGGGCCTTCCGCTGTCGAACAATCTCGATACGAGTCAGACATATACGCAACCACAGCCGTCATATACGAGCGGCAATGCCGATGGGCTTACCGGCAATCTCGAACCTTATGACCGCCCGGGAAAGACGAATCTGTTCCGCACCTATGCCTTTTTTCTACAACCTACACCGGAGAATGCGGACGACTTTTGGAATACGGTTATCGATCCGATCTGGCTTGCCAACAGTCCGGATCCCGATGCCGCTGCCATGCGTTCGGCGCAAAGTAGTGATTCGATGCCGTGGCGGCTGCTGTACCGCGTTACCTACTCCGAGCGTTTTCTGCCGCCGGTTACCACCGGATCGGTCGCAGTACCGCAGATCACGCCGATCATGGCGGTGCCCGTGTTGAATCCGGCAGCCGATTTTCTTTTCCTGTCCATGAATGCGAAGGCGCCTCGACCGGCGAAGAACCCGGCGAATGACATCGAGGCGAATATTGTGCTGGCGCAGCCGACCCAGAGTGGGCTTAGCGCGGGGACGATCCAGACTGCCGGCCCCGGCATCGGGCAGCCGGCGCAACCGAACAACGTCGTTCCCTTTGATCTGCTGAAGACGGCCGGCACGCCGATCAACTGGGGGGATACCAGCAACGCGAAGCTGCTCACGCAGCTGATCACATCGGTACTGGGGACGAATGTCGTGCCGATGTCGCCGAGCGCATTGCCTGGCTCGACGCTGGTGGCGCAGATCGCCGACCCGGTCAATGGCGGAACGCTTTATACGATCTATACCGATCCGAATGGACTGACGGTGAATGTGCCCACGAATTTTGGGGTGGTCGTGTACCAGGATGTCAATGGCAATCCGATCCAGTATTCCGATGGTAAGAATTATCACTCGCTGCAGGCGGACTATGTCGCCAGCCCGGATGGGACGGTGTTGTATTATGTGCAGCCGCCTTCAACCTATGACCAGAGCAAGTTCAGTTTGTATGGGGATTATGATCCGTATACCACACCGGGCGATGAATGGCGGTATTATCTTGTCTCGGGGATGAGCTCGAATATGACGGCTCAGGTATCGTTTGCCGGGCAGGGGCCATTCCTGATGTCGACCGGTGCGTCGGGTTTTACGGGGTTCAGTATTGCCGGTTCACAGCATGCGGTGAGCGGGGCAAACCAGGTACAAGGCTATTTGCTGGCACAGGGTGTTCTGCAGTACCCCAATCTCAATACGAATGCGGAGGTGTTCTCCGATCTGTTGGTCTACAAGTCGATGGCGGTCCTCGATCTGTTCCCCATCGGCGACCCCGAGACCCTGATCGCCTTTCTGGGCGCGCAATATCCGGATGCCCCGTTCGTCGCGAATAGTGCGGTGACGCCGATGGTAGCAGGAAATGCGGAGATCAACCTGGTGTTTGCCCGCAACATTACGTCGTATTTCAATACGTTGCAGCAGGCGTTGACCCCGCAGTAGACTTTCAAAATGCTGCCTTCGGAAGGCTTCCGGGAGATTCGCTATTCATTCTTAGTCCGGTCGAGCAATAACAAAGCATCCTTATTTGTTGGGTCTGCTGTTAATGCTTTCCCAAGATATTTTGTAGCGCCCAATTTATTGCCCATACGAAAATATTTATCTGCTATCTCGTTTAAGATGGATACAGCAGAGTCTTTAGCAACTGTACGTTCCAATTGTATGATCTCTTCCGAATATTCTCTAACGGCAATCAATCTTCTGTCACCTAGATTGTTGATGGCATAATCAAGGTATGGAATAGCCTGGACCGGTTCGTCGAGATCAAGATAAATTACGGAAATTGTTTTAGAAATTTCAGGAGAAGGAGATAAAGCAAATGCTTTTCTAAAATAAAATGCGGCATTTTCAAGGTCTTTTAATTTGCCGCATATATTGGCCGTCCTTTCGTATAGGGACACTTCCATCGGATACTCGAGTGTCATTGCCTCCATTACTTGTTTTGCCTTTATTAAATTGTTGGTGCTGACATAATAACTGTAAAGAGCATCCATTGCATCCCGCCATCGGATATGGTCAAAAGCGAGATCATAGGCGAGCCTTTGCTCTTCGGATCCAACGGGTAAAGAATCCTGCTCTCCGCCTCCATTAAAGGGCCAGCTTCCCTTCAACTTAGCTATTTTGTACGCCCCGGTCAGGGAATCAACTGATGTTATGGGCATGTCTTCCATCAATTGCTGCAAGCTCATCTCTTTCACTTTATCGACAGAAAGGATATGTTCCCTTTTCAACGCTTCGTAAAAAACATCGGACATCAAGGCATACCCGGTGAGGTTGGGATGCACATGTTCCAGGATCAGATCGCTGCCGATGATATGATTTTCCGAGTGGGATACAAACGCGGTCCGGGTATCTACTAAATGTGCATCGGGATACTTAATGCACAATTGGGCGATGATGACATTCAATGGCGACGGAGCCCTGAACCTCAGCACATCAAGGTCGAGGGCTTTTGCAAACCGGGCTTGCGCCGTGGCATAGTCCCCCAGCTCATAGCTTATCCGGCCCAAAAAGTAGTTACAAAGCGCATGTCCGTCATAAACAAGGTCGGCTTTCTTAAGAAGGCTGTCCGCGGCCGGTAGTTCATTTAGCTCAAATGCTTTCACCCCCAATTCGTAATCTCTTTTAAAGGATGGAGTTCTCGTACTGTCGGCCTCAATGCTTATAAATGGCCTCAACCCCTTTTCGTTGCTTACCAGGTTACTGATAAAGACAGGGATATGGTGTTCGCTAAACAGCTGCAAAGTCGCATCCATATTCGATCTAAACTGTTCGATCCCGCGGTAGTATAGTGTTGATCCATACGCAATTTGCTGCTCGGCAACCATTCGTTGCATAAGCGTTTCGCCGGAATACTCTTTTGTGGCTTTAAAAGCGCCGGTTATTTTTTCATAAAGATTGGTAATGAGCTGCGTGACCCGCAGTTGGCGCAGCCCCAGCATCAACTGTATGATGTGGGAGTTACCGGATATCCTGTTGGTAGATCCTACTCCTAAAGCCCCATAGTATTCATTTTGCCCGCAGTAGATCAATACGGCATCCGGCTCGTAGTCTACTAATTCTTTTGCAAAACCCAATACCGTATAGGAATTTACTGCTGTCACGGAGAGATTGATGATCTCAAAATGCCGATCGGGGAAAGTTTGCATCAACCGGTACTGCAGCCACCGGTGAAAAGAGCCATTGTGAAAATAAGGATATCCTATCGTGGTGGATTCCCCCAATACGAATATCCGACAGGTATTCTTATCCTTTTCTTTTTTAAACAATTCCCGGTTTCCGGTCGGAGCAAGAGCGGGGTCGTTAAAGTATCTTTTGGAAGCGTTCGGGTTTAAGACGAGAAAGGTCTTATCCCCGGGATATTCCACAAACAGGGACAGATTATGCCCGTAATGGAAGATCCTCAAGGCGACTTCCAGCAGAATTAAGATTATGAAAGGCAGCAAAACGGCGATTGCCTTGAACAAGACGACCCTTTTCCGGGAGGGCGGCTTATCGGGTGAAGGGACTGGGTCTCGTTTTGACATGATTGCGATTTAATCTTTATGGCGGCAATGGTCTGTCCTTTTGAAATGGAATTTCTTTTCGAAGCATTCTGGCCGCCATCCCTGCCAGGTATAGGTAATAGTCGCCCGGAACCCCCGCTTCCAGACGCAGGAAGCTGCTCTGTCCCACAGGAGGATCATTGGTTATTTTAAAAATCGCTGTTCCTTCATCCATTTCATCAAACATGGTTATATACAGCATTTCCGCGCCTTCCTGGATGGCCCCCGCAAGCTGCTGCCAAAAAAATTTACCCCGGTCGCGCGGTATCTGGTCTATGGGGCTTGCCGGATGCATATTATGCCGACTGAAGCCGGGGAAAACAACCGGGGCATAATCCAGGTTATATTGTCTGCACCAGTCAATGTCCGCCTTGATCCGATCTTTGAATGCGTCATAACTGTCCTCATTAAATCTCCCCACCAGCCAGGGTCTTACGATATCCACCTTGCGGATAAGTTCATGCAGATAGGGGTTCTTTTCCGTATCTTTTCCAAAATCCCTCCAGTAGGCCGGGACTCCCAGAAGGACGGAACAGCCGCCAAATACCGGATCATTTTTCAGAAAAGCTATGATTTTTTCCGTTTCTTTCAAACTATTGCTCCGGTCGGGAAATCCGACCCCCCAGATGGCTACTAAGGGTTTGCCGTTATGGTATAAATAGGTTTGCTTGTTCCCTCCGGCGGCGACATGCAGAGTATCGACCAGGCGCTTCCAGTCATTTATAACGACCTGGCAATCGTTATTTTCTTCATTCATTCCCGAGAAATCATACATGATGGCAATTGCCCGCTGGTATCGCTGAGAAGCTTTTAATACGTTGCATAATACCTGGTCGGAATGATGCAGGCTTATGGGGTCTTTTATATTACTGACAGCCCGTTGAACAAAAGCGCCGTCTATTCCGTATTCTTTCATCCACTTAAAATGAAGATCGACCGTTTGGCTGTCATAGGAACTAAATAGCCGGGCCGGGCTTCCATCCGCATGGTTGAAAGGGGTTGCGTAGGTCTTTTTATATTCACTTATGTCCGGCCAAAGATCTATTTTACAAAACCCGGGCCCGAACTTACCGCCCGCCGCATAATGATTCCATCCTCTGCCCGCGCCATCGCCGGGAGCATTAAACCATCCCTGGTAACCTGTCATCGTAAGTCCTTTGTAACTGCGGAATGCGGAAGAGTCACTGTATTTTTGGCCATAGCCATTATAAAAAAACACACCCGACAAAAACAATAAGGCGATGGCGTGTTTGCCTGGCAATTGTCTCTTCATCAATAAAAAGTTTTGAAAAAGGTTAACCATGCCGGGCATGATTAACCTGCTGTCTGCTATTGTTACATTGCTAGTAACCGGGATTCTGTGTCCATTGCGGGTTCTTCAGCATTTCGTTCACCGGAATGGGTGCGTAATATTTATCCTGGATGTTCGCCAGGTTGGTCGGGCTGATCGGAGGTTCCAAAGGACTCCTCACGGCAACTATCTGGGGAAGGAGCTGAAGACGAAATATATCGAACCAGCGGGTCCCCATTTCAGCGCCGAATTCATAGGCCCGCTCGTAAACGACGGAGTCCCGGAAAGCGATCTGGGAGAGCCCTCCTGTCAATGGCGCTTCTCCGGCCCGGGCCCGGACCAGGTTGATGGCCGCGTAACCGTCAGCAGTAGGTCCGCCGCCGGCCATATCGGACGCCTCGGCATAGGTCAACAGCACCAGCGGATACCGGAGCACGTCCTGCGTCTTATTCGTGCTTGGGTTCATGGAGATGATCACTGAATCTGTTTCATAGATACCGTCCGCGACGCCATTTACCATGAGACCGGCCCGATACTTCCGGTAAAAAGGATGCTGGTTCGCGTACTTGAGAAGTGGCGAAGTATACGGGACGAGCTGGAAGGTGCCGTCGGGCTGGAGCAGCTTTAACGTCGTATAGAACTCTTCATTGGTCCTGGTGCAAGGCGGAGCGTTATTAAAATAGGTAATCTCGGGGAAGAATTCCTCCCAACCGAAATTCCCATCCAGTCCAATTTCGTCCCAGGCCCCTGAACAATCTCCGAAAAGACGGTCCGGATTTCCGCCTGCGACGTTGAAGTGTAAGGCAAAGATGCTTTCCGAATTGTCATTGGTGGTGAAGACCTGCCCGTAGTCCGGCACCAGGGTGTATTGGCCCGATTGGATGACGGAATCAGCTTCCGATGCAGCCAATGCATAGTTGTTCGTCTGGTTCAGCGGCCAGGTGGCCATGTGCAGATAGACCTGGGCCAATAGCGATCGGGCCGCATTTTGGGTGGCATGCCCCGATGGTTGGACCGTTCCGCCATAGGCGGGCAACATGCTGATTGCTGTCTGGAGATCCTTTACGATCTGTGCGTACACCGTTGCGACGGAATCTCTCGGCGGTCTATCGGTCGCGCTGACCCCGGTAGTAATCACCGGAATCGGGCCAAATGTGCGCACCAGGACAAAATAGCTCCATGCCCGGACAAAAAAAGCCTGTGCCGCCGCGGCATTCCTCGTCGCCACGTCGCCGGTTATTTTCTGATAATTATCCGTTACGTTATTGCATTGATAGATCGCGGCCCAAGGGGTAGCCCATACGCTGTTTGCCAGTGAACCGTTCCCGGAGCTTCCGTTCAGCTCGTCGAAACTAAGCTGGTCGCCTTTACCCAGCTGCGGGTCGGTGGTCAGGTCGTCCGAGCCAAAATAGGAATACATGGGAAAATCGAAGGCATAACCGCCATCGACGACCTGGCCCTGGAAAATGGCCGCCACGGCGGCATCCAGATCGGCCTCGGTTTTGAAATAGGTCTCCGGCGTCAGGCTGCCTTTCGGATCCTCAGTCAATTTTGCGCACCCTGCAGCAGTCAGTACCGCCAGGAACACGAAAAACATTAGATATTTTAGTTTACTCACGTTCATATTTTTACCATGAAGGAGTTCGTGAATCTTCGATTTCATTTTAGTAATTTTTTTACTAATTATTTACATCAATTTGTTTTTGATCAGAATCCGATCCGGCATCCCAGCGTATAGGTCCTGGCATTGGGAACCACGGCCATTTCTACACCCTGCAGCATGGCGTTGGTCGCGTTGGTCAATTCCGGGTCGAATCCGGGGTAGTTGCTGATCGTAAACAGGTTCTGGCCACTCACATAGACATCGACGCTGCGTACCCTGGCCATGCCCAGTATATTCTGCGGTAAGCTGTAGGTCAGGGATAAATTCTTGAGCTTTACAAAATTTGCGCTATAGACGAACCGGCTGCTGTTCGTAGGCCAGAGCGTCGTATTGCTGAAATGCGGAATGTCCGTTTGATTTTCAGGGGTCCACATCCTGGTCGCATCCTGCAGCGTGGCATTGCGCACTCCGGGCGCCTGGCCCCAGGTATAGGCCAGCGTTTGAGAATATATTTGCGACCCGCCCTGGCCGGCAAACATGAAGGTGAGCATGAAATTGCCGTACCTGAAATCATTGATAAAGCCCCAGGTAAATTTAGGCACCCCGTTCCCGATCGGCACGTAATCGGTCTGGTTGATGTGCCCGTCCTTGTTGACGTCCAGGTATTTGGCGTCGCCGGGGACATTGCCATAGACCGCGGCCGCAGCTGCCTCATCGGTCTTCCAGGTGCCCAGGAATTTGAACCCGGTGAATTCTCCCACCGGCTGACCCACTTTCAGAATGGAGATATTCGCCTGCGGCTGACCGATCCCGTTTACGATGATATTATCCTGGCCATCCAGGTTCAACACTTTGTTGTCATTGAATGAGATCTCGAAGTGGGTGGTCCAATTCAATCCGGTCGTTACGGGTTTGACAGGAGTCCCCGTGATCCCGAATTCGA
The DNA here is from genome assembly GCA_035570015.1 of Puia sp. Taxonomy (GTDB): domain Bacteria; phylum Bacteroidota; class Bacteroidia; order Chitinophagales; family Chitinophagaceae; genus Puia. The sequence goes on along the minus strand of DATMLR010000143.1, from coordinate 9,920 downwards.
TACCGCGGTTCTGGATGCCGCCGATATTCGTCTCATAGCTTCCGCCCCCGAGATAGGCCGGTGTTTGGAAGAAATAAAGCAGGTTCGAGATCTTCTTCTTGTATGCGTCAATCGAAACGGTCAGGCGGCTATCAAGCATTGTCGCATCCAAGCCGACATCGGTTTGCAGGGTGGTTTCCCATCTCAGGTTGGTGGACACGGGAGGTCCGAGCGGCGTGCTGACGGATGGGGCATACGAATCGTAATAATAGGACGTCGGGCTGGTATTGATCTGCGCGATAGACGAATACGGCGGCACGCCCTGGTTACCGGTTTCGCCATAGCTGCCCCGGAGCTTCAATGAGTTGAACAACCTTGAATTCTCCATGAACTTCTCTTTGGATAGCACCCAACCCAGGCCTACTGAAGGGAACGTGCTGTATTTTTTTGTCAGGACGGAAGAACCGTCGTCCCGTACGCTGGCGGTGAGCAGGTATTTATCCCTATAGGCATAGTTGATCCTTCCCATGAATGACTGCAGGCTGCTGGCAGAATAACCGGAAGTGGTCTGCTGAGACTGGCCCAGGCCGAGGTTGTAATAGCCCAACGCATACGTCGACAGGTTGGCTGACTTTGCATTCATGTTCTGGTTGGTCCCCTCCTGGTATTCATAAAGACCGACAACGGTAAGGGCATGATCACCCCTGTTCAATTTGTAGGTCAGGAAGTTACTGGTCTGGACCGCACTGCTCCATGTTGAGTTTCCCTGGGCATATCCCGCCGTGATGCCATTGACCACCGTTTGGCTGGTGTTCAAGCCAAAGAACTGGCGATTCCATCCGTAATTGGATTCGTACGAATTGGCAGAGGTGAAGCTCAGGTTCTTCAGGATATGATACGTGATGACGCCCGTACCGAGCACGTCCGTATTGTTCGCATCTACCATCTGGTTTGTTTCCTGTGCTACCGGGCTTACGCTCAGGGTGCCATAGGAAGATTGGATGGTCAGCTGCCCGGTGGCCGGGTTACGAACGGGAGCTGTCGGGTCAAACAGGACGGCTGAGGCGAACGGATCGCCGCTATCTCCAGCATAGGCCGTATTTCGGCTGAACGGAAGCGCGATGAGGACATTGAATTTCAGATCCAGCTTATCCTTGATCTTGAAGTCCAGGTTGGATCGCAACGTAGCCCTTTTAAAATACTGGTTCAGCAGGATACCCGGTTGATTGAGGTAATTGAAAGCAAAGAAATACTTCGAATTCGGTGAACCGCCGGATACGGACGCCTCATAATTCTCTACGATCGGCTTCTGTGTCGCCGCCTTCTGCCAGTTCGTTCCCGGGTTGGTCTTGAAGGCATCCAGTTGGGCGGCAGAGAAGGCCGGGGGTGCGTTGGAAGTATTTGCTATCTGGGTATTGACCGTGTTGGCGAAATCGTAGGCGTCCATCAGTTTCAGGTATTTCGGCATCTCGTCCTTCTGAACCCAGACACCGGCATTGAGGCGCGGAGCCCCATCATGACCGGACTTCGTGGTGATGATGACGACCCCGTTGGACGCCCTTGAACCATAGATGGCGGTGGCGGATGCATCTTTCAGGATCTCCAGGGATTCGATATCCGAAGGGCTGATCGATCCGAGATTGGCGCCGATATAGCCGTCGATCACGTAAATTGGCTCGTTGGAGCCGGTGATGGAGTTCACTCCCCTGATCCGCACGCTGAGTGGGGTTCCGGGCATACCGTTGGGGCTTTCAACGGCTACCCCGGGGGTCGTTCCCTGAAGGGCTTGCTCGACCCTGACGAGGGGTCTTTTTGCGATCTCTTCTGCCTTTACGGTGCTGATGGCTCCTGTAACATCTCTCTTTCTCTGTTCGCCATAACCTACTATCACAATTTCCCCCAGTGCCCTGATGTCTTGCCGTAGCTTGATCGTAAAATTATTGCGTCCTTTTAGGGAATACTCTTCCGGGAGATAGCCGATAAAACTGACCAGTAAAACAGGTCTTGTCTCGTCTCCGGTATTGAGATGAAAGTTTCCTGACTCATCTGTGACCGTAGCGATAGTGGTTCCCTTGAGGGTCACTGTCGCGCCTGCCAAAGGTTGTCCATCTTCATTCATGATCCTTCCATGCACATCGGCAAGTGGGTGGAGAGCGGAGCGGGCACTATCGACGGACGGAAGGACCGGGATTAATTCTATCAGAACCACGTTATCCTTGATCCGGTACGACAATGGCAGGCCCTGAAGGCAAATATCCAGGACCCTGGATAAAGGCGCGTCCTTAACGTCGATGGAAACGGTACGCGACTTATCCAATAAACTTTCATTCCATAAAAAAGAAAAGTCCGTCTGGTCTTCGATTAACCTGAAGGCCCTTTCAATCGTTATTTTCTTGGCCGAAATGGTAATGCTTTGAGAAAAGCTGTTTGCACTTACGTGCAAAGAGACGCCGATGATAAAAATGGCAGTGATTCTCATAACAAGCAGCAATTTCGTTGGCAATAAGCCTCTTCCACAGCAGGCTTTGCAATCTAAAGACAGTTTCATACTTTTGTCCAGTTGAGTTGAGGGTGAAACATTCATTTTGCTAGTGACTGTTCTTTCTTAATGACTCAATCTTTCCGGGGCCAGACGCAATCAGGCTCCGGTTTTTTTTGAGTACAAGAAAATAATTGATTGGCTATTTTACCATATTTAATTAGTATTTGGTTACAAAATAAGTACAGCCCTAATCGTGTTATAGAATGGTAATTTTGTTCCCTTCTATTTTGTACTGAACTCCATTTTCGCCAAGGAATTCCATTACTGTTGACAAGTTAACATCCTTGTGTATAAACCCGCCGACCCGAATATTCGGGACCTTCCCCTCAAAGACTACATCGACATCATACCACCGCGTCAATTGGCGCATGATTGTTTTCAGATCCATATTGCTGAATTGAAAACGGCCATTTTTCCAAGCCATCACTTCGTCTATATTCGTATCATCGACGACCCGGATGTCCTCTTCGTTGCGATTGCCGAGTATTGCCTGTTGTCCGGGACTGAGTATACTGCTGTTCTTTCCCCTGATCACTTTCACGATTCCCTCCAGTAGTGTGGTCTTCATCGCATCTTCGTCATCATACGCGTTAACGTTAAACCGGGTACCCAATACCTGGATGATCTCGTCGCTACCGGCCCTTCTCACAATGAATGGCATTCCCGCATTTTTCTTTATTTCAAAGTAGGCTTCGCCGGTTATTTCAACCCGCCTTTCTTTACCTGCAAAGGCAGTAGGGTATTTAATCGATGAGGCGGCATTGAGCCATACCTGGGTTCCATCGGCTAAGATCACGGTCGCCTTTCTGGCCCTGGGAGTGGTCAAGATGTTATAAAGGATCTCCGTCGGTTTTCCATTCGAGGAAGTATAGGTGAGTTGGCCATTATTCAGCTTCGTGATCCGGGTAGCTCCCTGGGTAGCCAGAGACCCGTTCTGAACGCTGTCCAGTACTATTTTCTGCCCATCCGCCAGCGTAAGAATGGCGCCATCGTGACCTGGCGGTACGTCATGTCTCTTAGCCGCAATGCCCCGGGTCCTATCGGGTTTGGCTTCGCGCCTCATCCGGACATACGTTCCGACACCCAGCAAAAGGATGACGGTAGCGGCAAAGGCGATCCAGCGCCTCCGGTGGAGAGGAATAATCCGGTGGAGAGGAATAACCCGTGCCGTTAATGGATACGGCTTGCCGGCTTCCCGCTCTTTGATCCTGGCCTGTAACGAAACAAAGACCTCTTTGAGATCGTAATCCCTTGAACCATCGGAGAAAGAAGGATCGGAAAAAGATCTTTTCAGTACGCTCTCCAGGGCTTCCGGGTCATATTCATCGTTGATCAGCTCGTACAATCTTGAAAAATCCTCCGGGGTAATGCTGTCATCCAAGTATTTCTGAATAAGATCCTCCACTGTGCTTTTTGACATATCCGTTTTTTGAGGTGTGATCTTCAGTCATTTGAACGGAACATAACACCGGGTTCAATATAAAGACGGACGAGCCTGGAAAAAGAGAACATCTGATCCGGAAAAATAATGTATACCGGGTGGGTTTATAGAAAATTGAATAGGAAAGTAGCGACAAGAAATAATTTCCCGGGATCCTTCATGATTTCTTTCCTGAGCGCCATAAGCGCCCGGACCATATAGGTTTTAGAGGAGATCGTTGTGATATTCAGCCTTTGGGCAATTTCGACATGGCTTAATCCTTCCAATCGGCGCAAATTGAAGACTTGCTGGAGCCGGGGTGGCAGCTTGCGAATAGCCGCATTCAAGGCCTCTCCTAATTCCTTTTGTTCCAGTAATTCCTGGGGGGAAGATCCATTATAGGCAAAATAATTAGTCAGGAATTCCCGATTGGACTCATGGAAGATCTTCGTCCGGATCTGATCGTGGATGAGATTCCTGGTTATCACAAATAAGTAAGACCTGAAATCCCTGACTTCCGTCAATTTCGTCCTGCTATCCCAGAGCTTTAAGAATATATCCTGTGCCAGATCCTTTGCGTGTTCGGGTGTTTTTGTCAGCCGTAACCCTATTCCATACACCTGATCCCAATACAAATCAAATAATTGCTGGTAGGCCAGCATGTCGCCTTGCGCTACTAATCGCAGCAATTCCTGTTCATTATGGATGTCTTCCTTCTCCAATTGGCAAGTGCAGAGCTTGGTATTACCATTTAAAAGTACCTATTTCTACTTACTTATCAACGTGCTGGAGAAGAAACTCACTACTTTGCTATTTGGGCGCTTGTTTTTTCTATCGGGAGCGAGTTGGTCGCTTCTCATCTCGCCACCAGTGACCCAATCATGAGCTCGAGCATTCGCTGGGCCTTGGGGTTCTGGATCATAAATCCGGAAAAGATGATGCGGCCATCCCGGTCAATGAGGAAATTAGACGGCTCCCCCCTCACATTATAGGCTTTCTCGGCCATCTGGTCCTTGTCACGGAGCGGCGTGAAGCTATACCCGCTGGATTTCATAAACGGCAACACATAGGGGTCCTGGCTTATCACCACGTTAATTCCGAGATAGGCGATATCCTGGCCCTTGTATTTGCTCAATACCTCCTGGAAATGTGGGAATTCGCCGCGGCAGGGCCCACAGCCGGGGAACCAAAAGGTCAGCAACACCACTTTCCCCCGATAGTCTTTCAGGGAGACCGATTGCCCGGTGAGATAGTCGTATAAGTCAACCACCGGCGCCGCTTTGGCGGCAGCCAGCCGCTTACTTTCAACGGTCTTGTTCACCCAGACGGCATCCTTGCCCATTTTCGCTGCATAGTTCAGGAGTACATCATGACTTTCGTCCGAAGGTTCCTTGATATAAAAGACCAGCAACGAGTCAAATGCAGCCGTTGTGTTGCCGGTGGCATCCATTGCTTTCGCCTTCAGGATAGCAATACTCTCCCGGCTGCCCGAATATTTGCCGGGATGTACAGCCGCCAGCGCTTTCACGGCGTCGGCGGGGCGATGCTGATCCAGGGCCGTGTTGGCTTCAACGATCTGTTGGGCCATGGCCAGATCCTGCTGCCACTCCTTTTTTGCATAATCATCGGTGGCGACCGGCTGCATTTCCTTTGTCAGGGCCAGCGCCTGCGCGGGGTCCCTCTCGATCAGCAAATCAAAATAATTGCCCATGGCTGAGGCCGACCACATGAATTTAGCCGGAGAAAATTTTTGCTTCAACATCTTATAAATATCCTCTTTATCCTTATCGTCGGCGGATCGGTAGGCCAGCCAATACAGCATCTGGGCTCCGCGGTCGCTATCGGGGAACTTATTGGCGACATCGAAGCTCATTTGCCGGTATTTTGCAAAATCCGTCCGCTCCATCGCGAAGGCGTAATAGGCGGCATAATCGGGATTAGAGGGATCAGCTTCCATGGCCTTTTTTAAATAACTATCGGACGCGTCGAAATCACCCCAGCGTTCGGCGTCGACCGACAGGTCATGCCAGCCCGCCGCGAGCTTCGGATCGAGGGCCACGGCTTTGAGGAGGTAGGGTTTGGCGGCGGGGCTTTCCGCGTTGGCAAAGGCATGGCCGATCGCGAACGGTATGGATGCAACGCCCGGAAAGCGTTGCATCCAGTTATCATACTGTGGTTTCAGCAGGCTCAGGATAGAATCGGTATTGGTCCAATTGGCACCGGGGATGCTCTTGCGAAACGCGGCAATAAAACGTTCATGCAGCTTAAGATTTTCCGGTTGCGCTTCCACCGCGGCACGGAGATCGGCTACCGAATCGATTGGCGTGCGGCCGATGCCCGAATTCGGTCCGCCGTGTTCCCGCGCGAACAACATGGGAGAGAGAAATATCATCAAGGCCAGCAGATAATTATTTTTCATATCGATCGTCTTTTAAAGGTTATTGAAATAATTCAGCTAATTTCTTTTCCAGGGCTGCTCCATGTAAATCCCTGGCGACAATCCTCCCATCGGGTCCCACGATGAAGTTCTGCGGTATCGCCTCCACTTGGTACGACTTGGCCACCGCGCTCTTGCTCAGTCCAGTAAAATCACAGACTTGTGTCCAGGACAATCCATCATCCCGGATAGCCTTTGGCCAGGCCTTCCGGGTAGAGGCAACGTCCATGGACACTCCAAGGATGTTAAACCCCTTGTCCTTATACGCCCGGTAGGCCTTCACCACATCCGGACTCTCTGCCCGGCAGGGCCCGCACCAGCTGGCCCAAAAATCAACCATCACATATTTTCCCCGGAATTCATGCAAGGACACCAGCTGACCCGCCGTGTCCGGCAGCGTGAAATCGGGCGCCAAAGCGCCCACGGATATCGCTCTTAGCTTCTCCAGGTCTGTGGCGTAGTGAATCCCCAGGGGGGTGGCCCTGACTTCTGCGCTTAGCGATTGGAAGAGCGGCTCGACCATGCCTAGCTGCGGGACAGGCCCTCCGTATTGCTGGATGCAAAACAAGCTCATCAGGTGGTCGGGGTGGGCTTTTGCAAAAGCCAAATAGACGGCATTGATAGGGGCCTCCAGGGAATCGTCCTCCCGGGCGAGCGCCTTTTTCCGGGCCGAGTCGGCCGCCCGATACGCCAAACGTACGGCCAGGCGTTCCGCCTGCAGCGGCTTTAGCGACTGTTTGATCTCGTCGTAGTCGGCATTGAGTTGCCCACCGGTTATCCGCGCGTTGGCCAGGGAATCGGGGCTCGTCACGGTAACGGTTCCCGGCTGCAGATACAGCTTGATCGATTGGCCGTCCCCCATTCCCTTTCCCTCGGGGCTGATGATCAGCCAGGTATTTACAGGAAAGGGAATCGAGCCTTTGAATACAAACGACCCGTCCTTCATGGTGACGGAATCCCTATCGACGGTCTCCGCTCCGGCCTGCAAGTATAATAGGTCGGCTTTTGCCGGGGCGGAGTAGTGTCCGACTTTGCCCGAAAGCGTAAACTCCTGAGCCTTTGCGGTGTTCTCCTGAGCCTTTGCCGCATACATCGTACACACGCCGGCGATAGACAAAAAAATCCATTTCATATATTGCATTTTCTTAGTTCCATCCGGGGTTTTGTTGCAGCACCTGACCCGCCGGGTATTCAGTTAACTCTGCCAAGGGAATGGGAAAGAGATACATCTTCGGATCGAAATATCGCTGCTGCACCAGTACTCGCTGATATTGGTGGATGGTCCCCACATCCGTCACTTCCATTCCATAGATGGCCGCTCCGATCAGCTGCGGCCCCAGCCCCCACCGGCGGATATCTTCGAACCGCTCCCCTTCAAAGGCAAGCTCTACGGTCCGCTCCCGGACATAAGCGTCCCAGGTCAACTGACCCACGGGGATATCCGGCATGTTCACGCTGGGCCGCTCCCGCAGAAGATTCACATAGGTCCGCGCCTCCTCCGGATTGCCCAGCTGCAGCTCGCATTCCGCATAATCGAGGTAGATCTCCGCCAGCCGCAGGATAATACAGTTCTGATAGTTGGTGTTATTGCCATAGAATACATAATTTGGATTTAGAAATTTCCGCAGCATATACCCGGTCGATGACTCGTCGCCAATCGGATTATAGAACGAGCCGGCGGTCATATCCGTTATATTCCCCATCCAGAGCGAGGAGTCATAGAGGATCGAAGCGGCCAGCCGGGGGTCTCGATTGGCATAAGGATGGGTTGAGTCGTACAACGGCGACTGCGTATAGGGCAGGCCATCGGTCATCTCGTACTGGTCGATGAGGTTTTGCGTGGGGCAATCCTGCGCCCCGTAATAGCCGGAATAGAAGGAGGAGTTCTCGCTAAGGTCCACGAAATTCGTCTGACCGGTCAGATCCCCGCCATATTCTTTGTTGAAGATGACTTCGGAATTATCATCATTCTGCGGATAGAACATCCCTCCGTAATCCGGGAACAACTGGTAGACGCCCAGATTCATCACCGCCTGCGCGGCCGCGGCCGCCGCCGCATACTGCTTTTGATTCAGCAGTAGCCGACATTCCATGCCCAGTGCCGCCCCTTGCGTCGCCCTGCCGATGTCCTGCGGGTCGAAATATTGCTGCGGAAGCACTGAGGCGGCGGCGTTATAATCTGCGAGGATAAAGGCAATACAGGAATCGTTGGAGGCGCGTTGTGCGTACAATCCGTTATTGCCAATGCCCAGGACGGTGTCGATAATCGGGAACGCGCCAAACAGGGAATAAAGGAACTGATAATTGAAAGCCCTGAGGAACCGCACCTCGCCGGTGAGTTGGGCCTTGGTGGCTGCGCTCAAAGGCATCGTGCTCAAATGGGCCAGGAAAAGGTTACAGTTCCGGACATTCACATATACGCCGCTGGGGATGCCGCTGCCGGCCCAATAGCCGTCAAAGATATTGGAGGCGGCAGTATACTGGCCCGTGTTGACGAGGTTGTCACTCAAGTAGGCTACGGGCTTGTTGAGCTTGGATTCATCCGTTATCGATGCGAGCAGACCGCTTTGCCCGATAAAGTCATAATTGCTGATAATATTGCCGTAGATATTATCGACAAACCGGGTGATGAGCGAACTGTCCTGCCAGACATTGGCGTCGCTGTACTGGGTCAGCGGGGCGTTGTCCAGGAAATGCTTCTGGCAGGCGCCGGCGCTGAGCAGGATGCTCAGCGGGAAAATTATATCAAATCGAATCTTTTTCATACTGTAGAGTTTAGCATTTAGAATTGCAGCGTCGCGCCGGCGGTAAAGGATTTTAACAAGGGGTTGCTGAGGCCTCCGAGCTGGTTATTGATGTTCAGCGACTCCGGGTCGTACCACCTGAATTTGCTAACGGTCAGGAGGTTATTTCCAGATAAGGAGATGCGAATGCTCTTGAAGGCGCCGTTGATCAGATTGCGCGGGAAAGTGTAGGCCAGCTCGAGATTTTTCAGCCGCATGTAGGAACTGTTCACAACCCAATAGTCGGATTGCTGCGCATTCTCCTGGTAGTTGACCCACAACCGCGGGAAGGAGGCATTGGTATGGGTAGGTGTCCAGCGGTCGAGGAGCCAGCTCGCAGCGGCGACCGAGTTCGTATTCGCTGCAAAGTTATAACCCGTCACATCCGCCGTTCCCTGGAGCAATACGTTACATTCGATGCCGTCGATGCTGGCGCCGAAGCGGATGCCGTATTGGATGGCCGGAAAGAATTTATTTCCGATCACCACCCGGTCGTTGGCCGTGATCGCGCCATCTTTGTCGACATCCACATATTTGATATCACCGGGCGCCGCGGTGGAGTAAAGCGGTGTTGGCCCGGAGGTCACCTCCTGATTGGTCTGGTATATTCCCGCGGATTTATAACCGAGAGAGGGGCCGGAAGCGACATATTGCGGGTACGGGCTGTTGTAGAACCCGCCGACCGATGTCCCGGTTATCTTCTGCCACGCGGGAATGCTCTGGGATTCGGGGTAGGAAACGATCTTATTGTGGTTGTAG